>CALLYA010000251.1 GCA_937875495.1 uncultured Verrucomicrobiota bacterium | reverse complement strand
GCAGTTGTTGAAAACGGCTCCGATGCAAGTCCCTTTTCCCCCTCCCAATACACCTCCGCCCTCTGCGCCCTCTGCGATCTCTGCGGGATACCTCCCCATCCGGACCCGGAGAGCCTCCCGCAGAGGGCGCGGTGACGTTTTCGAGCTGGCTTGGAGGGGAGGATCAATGCTCTACTCCCTGCCTTTCGGGGAGATTAATTCGATTTTCCGTTTCCAACCAACCAACCGAGCCTGTTCCAGGAATCATCTCAACCCCGCTCCCCATTCCCCCTTTGCGCCTCTGCGCCTCTGCGCGAGTTCTCCCCATCTTGAGCCGCAGTGCCTTCAGCTATGCCCCAATGGGCTTATCGGATAGCCTCTAACTATGGCCGGCGCAGCCGGAAGAAGGTGTTGGCGCCATTGGATGGCAGGATGACCTCCCAGGCATCGGCCAGTGCGGTAGGCGGGTTGTTCACCGGGGTCCATTCCGAACTGCCCAGTGATTGGACTGATTCCAATTGAAAGCCGGTGGTGGCGATCGGCCAGGAGAGGCGCACCTGATTGGCCCCTACGGGTTCAATGGTGAGAGTGGGCGGCTCTATTGGAGCTTCCTGAACGCCGAGGATCCAGGATGAGAACCCGGTTGGTTCGAGGGTGGCGATGGTGGAGGACGGGGTGTTAGTGGTAGCGGGGACCTCCTGCCAGGCTCTTCTTTGATTTCTGAGCAAGGTCGCACGGGCCGGGTCTGCATCATCGGGGAGTAATTCCGGGTCGTAGTTGAAGCGGACATGGACCGGGGGGAGGGTTGGGCTGCCGTTCCGCATAAGGTCTTGTTGAAGGACCCACTGTTGCGTGCCGACGGTCCAGGTTCCGTCTTCGGGCAGTCCGAATGGGAAGGCGGAGAGATCGAGCCGGCTCTGCCATGCGGCGAGCAGGGGGCTTGATGGGATTGGCTCTTGGGACATAACAGCGACACCGGAATCACCGATCGGCTGCCATTCCGACGGGTTGAAATCGACGCGTTGCATGGAGAAACCGTCGGGCAGGGGACGGTTGGTGACGACGTGTCCTGAATTGCTGACGGCGTAGAAATAGCCGTCATTGGTTTGCACGATATTCCCGGGAGCGCCGGATAAACCTTGGGCGACGATTGTGGCCTGATTGCCGACGAACTTCCAGATCAAACCGGCACCGCCCCCGATGTAGCCGGTGTAGGTGGCCTGGGTGGCGTAGACAGCGTCCTCCGTAGCGATGACACCACTGAACGGGTCTTTGCCGGCGCCATCGACACCGGGCAAGACGGTCCAGCCGGAGGTCCCGCGTTTCCAGGCCAGGTGCTCATCGCCCAGGGCGTAGATATCGCTGTCGCGTCCGCAGATGAAGTCGATAGCGAGCTCGGTGTCGGCGGGGGTGTTCTCCAGGTGCAATGTGGAGCCGTCGAAGCGGTAGATGGTTCCGATTCCGGTTCCGATATAGATCTCGGTGGGGGAGCGCCCCCAGATTGAGGTGAATTCGACCGTGGGGAGGAGCTCATTGGGCAAGGAGTAGAGCATTGTACCGGTGGTGGAACCGGCTGGCAGGTGAAAGAGTCGGTGGGTGGAGATCCCGAATACATCGCCGTTATCGGCCTGCCACATGCGCTCGAAGGTGTCGAGGTAGGAGCCATTGGCATTGGTGAGTACGGTCCACTCCTGCCCGTTCCAGCGGTAATTGCCCTGATTGCTGGTGACGAAGTCCCACCAGGCCATCAGGATATCATCGGGGCCGTTGGCAAGCATCGCGGTGATATTCGGTTCATCGCTCATTCCCTCCGGGCGAACGGGGATGGGGAATGGGCGGAAGAGGTGTCCGTCGAAGATGTAGAACGGAGCCTCTTGGGGCCACCAGCGGTTGGACCCGTAGACGAGATACCAGGAGTCGCCGTAGGCGCAGGTCCCTTCGATGATGAGGGCGCTGAGGATATTCCCTCCGCCTGAAGCCAAGGCGGAGGCGGTACCTGAATGGTCGGGTGCAATCTGGATCTCGTGGATCAAACCGTTGTTGCCGATACAGAAGAGCTTGTCGCCGACGCCGTGAGCGTTGAACCACTGCCCTCGGATTTGCCCGTTGAAGCTGATCTCCTGGGGGGCGTCACTGATTCCGTCCCAGAATCGGTAACCATCGCTGGAGACCATGAATATTTCAGAACCGGATTGTCCCCAGAGTGCCCAGGTCGGCTTGCTTCCGAACATGCCTCCGCCGAAGCCGAGTTCGGTCCATGTGCCGTCGGATTCGCGGCGGTAGAGGTTGCCGTAATTATCCCCGGCGAAGGCATGATCGATATCCGCGGCCCAGAAGGTCTGGATCAGGTTGGTGGAAAAGCCCCCCGATTCGGTCTTTCGCTCCATGGTCCAACTGTTTCCGCTTTTATGGAGGATCTGGCCATGGCTGCCGGTGATGAAAATATGGTTGGGACCAACGCCGGTGATGCTATGAAAGGAGCCTTCGATGGAGAGGGGGATGTTGACGAAATCCCATTGGCTTCCGTTCCAATGGACCGCAGCGGTGCCGATGTCGGGGATCGCCCATACGTCGTTGGCGGCGACTGCGTACACATCGATCAAGGGGTAGGTCCAGCCCATGTAATCGGGGGGTGTGATTTCGCTCCACTGCTGTCCGTCGAAGTGGAGAATGACGCAGTGCTTGTCGATGTCCTGGTGGAGGGTGTATCCGCCGACGGCCCAGACATCATTGGGTCCGTTCCCATGGATAGCGTTGACATCGTATTGGGTAGGGGTTGGCATGGTCTGCCAGGTGGCGCCGTCCCATCGGAGGATGACGCCGCCCTCGCCACCGACGAAGACATCATCGGGTGCAGCGGCCCAGACGGCGAAGAGGTTAGCGCCGGTTGGGTATGTGCCGTCGTAGCGCCAGCCTTCAGGCAGGCCTGCGGTGGCGATCCCTGTTCGGCTCAGGAAGAGCAGCAATCCGATTGCGATCGCCCGCAGTAACTGGGGGACGAGAATGGCCAGCCAGTGCGAGGCAATGGTCCGAAGGCGAAACCAACGTGGTGACGTTTCCATGGATTCACGAGCCCCTTCCCCAGAGATTGTTGGGCGTATTGATTTTGAACGAATTCTCTGGAATTCGGAGTACAGGGTCCAGTAAATTCTGCTGGACAATCAACGGACTCGGAAACTGCACTTGAGCGGGTTCGGAGAAATCGTCGGGCCGGAGGATTCGGTTGGCGTCGAAACGGGCGAGCGGAAATACACGGGGAGCTCAGCAATGGGAAAGTCGAGCATTGGGCGTGGGGTGCGTTGGGCGTTGGGTGGGCTCAGGGTATTGATCGGTTGGCACTTTTTTTATGAAGGCATCACGAAACTGCTGACGCCCGGCTGGAGCTCGGCCGGATACCTGGAGAACTCGCGTTGGCTGTTGAGCGGCTGGTTTCACGCGATTGCGGCGGACCCCACGATGTTGAGGGCGGTGGATTGGCTCAACATGATGGGGCTGACCCTGATCGGCGTCTGTTTGGTGATCGGTTTGTTCACGCGGTTTGCGGCGCTGATGGGCATGGCGCTGATCGGGCTTTATTATGTGGCGAACCCGGCCTTGATCGGATGGAACTATGGCATGCCGGTGGAGGGCAGCTATTTCCTGGTCGACAAGAACCTGGTTGAGTTCGGTGGGCTCATGGTCCTGGCCATGTTCCCGACAGCGGGCTTGCAGGGACTGGACGGGCTGCTGCATTACCTCTGGCGGCGAAGGCGGGAGGCGGTTCAACCGGAACCTGCTGCGGTTGCTGCTGAGGCCGGTGCGGGCATGGCGCCTGCCCATGCAGACCACTGCATCGGTCGGCGCGCGGCGCTCTTGGATTTGGCGACGATCCCGGTTCTGGGCGTGGCGGCCTATGGCGCGCTGAAGCAGCGGCAGTTGGACCAGGTGAGCGGGATGACCGGTGCGACGATCAAGGTGAGTACATCCGGGTTGGACGATCTCGCCGGCACGCTGCCGAAGGGACGGATCGGCGAGTTTGAGATCAGCCGATTAATCATGGGCGGCAACCTGATCGGTGGGTGGTCGCATGCGCGTGATCTGATCTATGTTTCGAGCCTGTTCAAGGCGTACAACACGGAGCAGAAGGTTTTTGACACGCTCCAGCTTGGTGAGGCGGCCGGGATCAACGCGATGAACATCACGTTCACGCAGTTTCCGCTGATCAACAAATACAAGCGGCTCTATGGTTCAAACCTGATTACGATCAGCCAGGTGCATCCCACGCCGGATGACATTCATGGCAACATCGACCAGGCGATCGACAGTGGGGTGGATCTGATTCAGATCCAGGGGAATTGCTGTGACTTTCGGGTGCGGGAGCAGCGGATCGATGTCTTGGCCGAGGCGATGGACTATATTCGGGCGCAGGGCTATCCGGCAGGTTTGGGCGCGCACTCGGTACAGGCGCTGATGGCGTGTGACGAGGCCGGCATCGAACCCGACTTCTACATGAAGACGCTGCATCACGATCGGTATTGGTCGGCGCATCCGCGGGCGAACCGCATCCCGTTTTCGGTGGACGGCGCGCGCTCGTCCAACCACGATGAGTTTCACGACAACATGTTCTGTCTCTTCCCGGAAGAGACCATTGCCTTCCTTGAGAAGAAGGCGATTCCCGTGATTGGGTTTAAGGTCCTTGCGGGTGGCGCGATCGCTCCGGAGGACGGGTTCCGGTTTGCATATGAAAACGGCGCGGATTTCATCTGTGTCGGGATGTTCGACTTCCAGGTGATTGACGACACGAACATCGCGATAAGGGTTCTTGAAGGGCTCGGGGAACGCAGGCGTCCATGGTGTGCCTGATGCTTCAGTCCAGCCTGAGGCGGTCCGAAAAGGTAGATCGCGAAGCAAGATCGGGGTCGGGATCGCTATCGGCCTCGGTATCGAAAGGATGCGGGATGGGATTCGGACACGCAAAACCGGTTAGCAAATCCGAATTATTGCGGTGCTGACAAAACTTAGCAGCGAAATTATGCGATGAAGGAGGGCCAGGTGCCACACAGCACAGGAATCGATTCCGACTCCGACCCCAATTTATTCAATGATCTGACTGATCAGTAACCATTGTCTGGTGGTGACGCCTTAAGGAGCATGCCCTTACGGATGACCTCTAGCCTGTGCAGCTCTTTAGGAAAATGACAAGACCGACAACAAGGAGTCCGAGAAAGACGGTAACGACGCAACCGCATTCTCTTGAATGGCTCTTGAACACCTTTTGAGTGCCCTCTTCGACAGATACCGTCTCAACGGGATGAGGTGGAGGTGTCATGGTTGTATTGCCCCCCCAGATTACGAGCCAACCAAAGGATTACTTCCGAACATTTATACGTGAGCTTCATGATACCACGAGTTGTTTCGGAGGCCAAGTTCTGTTCTCAGCGCTGGTTGTGTTTGAGGGGGGGCAGTTGTCGTCCGAAAAAGTAGTTGGTGAAGGAGGATCGGGCTCGCTATCGGTCTTGAAAGGAGGCGGGATGGAACTCGGACACGAGAAATCGGGTAGCGCAAACGTATTGTTGCGGTGCCGACAAAACCCGGCAGCGTGGTTTGAGCGGTGCCAAACAGAACAGGAATCGTCGGAATCCCGATCCTGATTTCGATTTCGATTTCGACCATGACTTGACTGATCGGCAACCATTGCCTGGAGGCGACGCCTGAAGGAGCGCGCCTTTTCGGACGAGCTCCGGCCAGGGACGGCACGTTGAGGTCGGGTGTTTTTCAACTTGGAGGTTGGGCAGGCGAGAACGGGAGATGAGAGAATGGCCAAGTGTCCTTACTGCGGGAATGGGGTTGTACTCAAGGCGGAGACGGATGCGGACGCGGCTCTGGAGGTCCGCAAAGAGATGGTGGGCATGATCAGGAAGGAAGTGATGTACTCCTGCCCGCACTGTGACGCTGTATTGGGGTTCGGCCGGGTGGGTATACCGAGGCTACAGGGTGTGATCCAAGGCTTGACCCGATAACAGCGGAGGGCGAAGGTGGGATCGAGCTAATCGTCGTAATGAGAATCGGAAGGGCCTGAAGGGATAATCAGGAGGGGAGCGGGCTTTGATTAGATTTGATCACGACAATATTGCGGTCCGGCATGGGGAGCGATCGATCTCCTATGCTGAGCTAGGTGGATTCGTATCTCGTTATCGCTCCCTACTCGACCTCGAGGCTGGAGCGAAGGTGGCGATCTGCTCGGAGAACAGGCCGGAGTGGTTTTTTGCGCTGCTCGGCGCTTGGGAAGCCGGTGCGGTTGTCGTGCCGATCGATTTCATGTCGGTGGCATCGGACATCGCGTACATCCTGGATGATTGCCGTCCGGAGGTGTTATTTTGCTCTCGGGCGTGTTCAACCGCTGTGCATGAGGGGATTGCGCAGGTGGCTGATGGGTATGCGCCCAGGGTGCTGCTGTTCGAGGAGCTGCCGCAAGAGCCATTGGAGCGGCAGGGCGCGATGCCTGAGTTGGAGCCGAATGCGACGGCGCTGATCATGTACACCTCGGGCACGACGGGTGGGCCGAAGGGTGTGATGCTCTCTTTCGACAACCTACTGGTCAATATTGAGTCGGTCACGCAGCATAGCAGGATTTACACCGCCAGGCATCGAGTCATGCAGCTGTTGCCGTCGCACCACATTCTGCCGTTGGTCGGCACCATCCTCGCCCCGCTTTCGGTGGGCGCGACGGTCGTGATCTGCCCGGCCCTCACTTCTGAGGCGATTCTGGAGACGATGCAGACGCATGCGATCACGATGATGATTGGGGTGCCGCGTCTCTATGCGATGATTGCGGGCGGAATCCAGGCCAAGATCGAGGCGAAAGGGATTGGCCGGCTCATGTTGAAGCTCGCGCGCAGGGTCAACTCACCCAAGTTCTCGCGCAAGGTCTTCAAGCAGGTCCACGACCGGATGGGGGGGCATTTGGTGTACATGGTATCGGGGGGCGCCGCGTTGGACCCGAAGGTCGGGGAGTTTCTGCGGACCTTAGGCTTTGACGTGTTGGAGGGTTTCGGGATGACGGAGACCGCTCCGATGATCACCTTCCCCCGGCCGGGGCATGTGCGTCCGGGTGCGTGTGGTCAGGCGATGCCCACCAACGAGGTGAAGATTGTGGATGGCGAGGTTTGGAACCGTGGTCGCAACGTGATGCAGGGGTATTACAACCGCCCGCGTGAGACGGCGGAAGCGGTGCAGGACGGGTGGTTGCGCACGGGTGACCTCGGCTATCTCGATGAGGACGGCTATCTCTTCATCACGGGCAGGAAGAAGGAGATGATCATTCTGCCCAACGGCAAGAACATCAACCCGGAGGAGGTTGAGCGGGTCTTGATCGGGGTCCACCCGGCGGTGAAGGAGGCGGCGGTCTTTTTGGATGGGAGCGGACTTCACGCGCTGGTGCGACTCGACCTGGGTGTGGTCATGGCCTCGGGCAAGACTGCGGACGAGCTCTTACGTTGGGACGTGGTGGATGCCTTCAACAATCAGGTGACGCCGTACAAGCGGATCTTGCGGTACACCCGCATGGATGACGAGCTGCCGCGTTCGCGGCTGGGCAAGCTGCAGCGTTTCAAGCTGCAGGAGACTGCGGAAGCGATTCGGCGTCGCAACGAGAGTGGTGCGAGCGAACCGGAGCCGGATTCGGAGGAATACAGGGAGATCAAGGAGTTCCTTGAGGCGCTCACCAAGGCGCCGGTCCATCCGGCTGCGCATATTGAGGCCGATCTTGCGTTGGACTCGCTGGACCGGGTGAGTTTCCTGGTGTTTCTGCAGAAGACCTTCGGGGTTGAGGTCAACGAGGAGGTGATCCGGAAGCATCCGACGGTGGTGCGACTGGCGGAGTACATCGGAGGGATGAAGGTCCGGATCAACTCAGCTGCGGTGAATTGGGGTGAATTCGTGCGCGAGCGTGTTCAGCTGCAACTGCCGCGCAGCGGCTGGACGCACCTCTTTCTGAAGAAGCTGGGCCGGGGGGTATTGGGGCTCTATTTCCGATTGCGTGGGGAGGGGATGGAGAACGTCCCTGAGGGTCCCTGCATCATCGTGCCCAACCACCAGAGTTTCCTGGACGGCCTCTTTGTCGCGGTATTTCTCAAGGACACGCATTTCAGGCAGACGTTTTTCTATGCGAAGGAAGAGCATGTTCGCAAGCCTTGGCTCAAACGGCTTGCGGCGAAGACGAACGTCATTGTGATGGACATCAACCTGGACCTGAAGGAATCGATTCAGAAGCTGGCCCAGGTACTCAAGGAGGGACGCAAGGTCATCATCTTCCCGGAGGGCACGCGAACGCGGGACGGCAACCTCGGTCCGTTCAAGAAGACGTTTGCGATCTTGAGTCGTGAGCTCAATATCCCGGTGGTACCGGTTGCGATCCGCGGCGCCTTTTCGGCGATGCCGACCGGGAAGAAGATCCCGCGGCCCTGGAAAAAGGTGGATGTGCGCTTCCTCGAACCGGTCGTTCCGGATCAGGAGAACTACGATCAGTTTTGCGAGCGCGTGCGGGGCTTGGTGGCTTCTTCGATCGTCTGATTTTATTCGAGACCGGAGGCATGCCTTCAGGACGATGAAGCCCCACCTGCACTGTTCGTGGAGAGCGAAGGAGAAAGGTGCAAGCAGATGAGACGGGTCCTTGTCCTGATGATAGTCCTTTTCGGTTATGGCGCGGCCACGGGTGCGGAGGCACTGGAGGATCGTTGGGTATGGCTGTTCGGTTGGGGCCTGAACAGCGACAGCGACAAGGAGCAGATCGCACCGATTCTCGACACGGCCGTCGCGCACGGTTTGAACGGGGTGGTGTTATCGGCCGGGTTGGACTCGCTATATCGCAGGGGCCCCGACTATTTCGAGCGTCTGAGCTGGTTGCAGGATGCATGTGCGCAGCGTTCGCTGGAGCTGATCCCGAGCCTCTTTTCTGTGGGCTATGGCGGGGGCGTGCTCGCGCACAACCGTCATTTGGCCGAAGGCGTCTCGGTTGAGGGTGCGCTGTTCCGTGTGCGCGGCGGGCGCGCGGAGTTTGAACCGGACCCGGCTGTAGCCTGGGTGAACGGTGGGTTTGAGGCTCATCAGCAGCACCGGTTTACGGGCTATTCCTTCCATGACGAACCGGGCGTGGTCAGTTTTGCGGATCGTGAGACGGTGCACTCGGGCGATGCGGCTATTCGGCTGGAGAATTTCGGGTCCAACCCGCATGGGCATGGGCGGATCATGCAGGAGCTTGAGCTGAAACCCCACCGCTCGTATCGGGTCGCGGTCTGGGTGAAGACAGAGGGGCTCAAACCGGTCTCCGGTTTTCAGATGACGGTCTTAGTGGGTGAACGGAATCTGGCCCCGCGGAGTTTCCCCATCCGGGAGAGTGCGGACTGGCAGCGGATTTCGATGGTGTTCAACTCGCTAGAGTTTTCAAAGGTCCGCATCTATGCCGGGATGTGGGGCGGGCGTGAGGGCAGGCTCTGGCTGGACGACTGGAGCGTGGAGGAGGTCGGCCCGATCAACGTCCTGCAGCGTCCGGGGACACCGGTCCGGGTGGAGAGCGCGGATCGTTCGGTGCTCTATGTCGAGGGTGAGGACTACGCGCCACTGGTGGATCCTGCGTTTCAGCCGTACATCCCGGATCATCCGGCGCCGGGCTTGACGATCCTGCCCGAGGGCCGGATTCGGGATGGTGCGGAGCTGCGCGTGAGCTGGTATCATCCGGTCCTGATCCACGACTCGCAGATCACGATCTGCATGGGCGAGCCGGAGGTGTACGAGATCTGGGAGGAAGAGGCGCGGCTGCTGGCGGAGCGGATGCAGCCCAAGACGCTCTTCCTGAACATGGACGAGGTTCGGATGGGTGGGACCTGCGAGGCGTGCAAGGGTCGGGACATGGCGCAACTGCTGGGCGAGTGTATCACCCGCCAGGTGGAGATCCTGCGCAGGCATTTCCCGGGCGCGCGGATCTGCATCTGGTCGGACATGCTCGATCCGAATCACAATGCCCGCCCGGACTACTATCTGGTCCAGGGCGACTTTACCGGCACGTGGAAGCATGTGCCACGGGACATGACGATCGCGGTTTGGGGTGGCGAGCCGCGGGAGAGCAGTCTGCGCTTTTTTGACGAGCAGGGGTTTCAGGTCCTGGTGGCCTGCTATTACGACGCGAACGACCTGGATGAAGTGAAGGGGTGGTTGAAGGCGGCCGAATCGTACGACTCGGTCCGTGGGTTTATGTACACCCCATGGACCAAGAAATACGATCTACTCGGCGCGTTCGGCGACCTGCTGAAGCCTGAGGACTGATCTGCCTGTCGGCGGTGCAGAAGGAATCCGGTCGGCGCAGGGGCGATACCCATCGTCTCAGTCGAGGCTGGTGACATGCTCGGCCAGGAGCTGGTTGCGCTGGTCGTCCGGGAGGTAGGCGCCCTGGAAGCGCTGGGGTGGGTTGATATTTTTGAAGAGGAGATCGCCCCTGCCCAGCAAGAGTTCCGCGCCCGATTCGCCGAGGACCATGCGCGACTCGATGGCGCGCTGCATTTTGAGTCCGATCCGGGCGGGGATATTGGTATCGAGCGCGCCGGAAACGACTTTCCGGCTCGGCTGTTGAGTCGCGATCATGAGGTGGATACCGGCCGCGCGTGCCTTCGCACCGAGCCGGACGATTTGGGACTCGGTCGCCTCGCGCTCGGCCTTTCCGCGGTAGACGAGGTCGGCGTATTCATCGCAGACGCAGATGATGCGCGGGAGTACGCGTCCGGTGGAACGCGACCATTCGGCGAGGGACGCCGCGCCATCGAGCATTGCGAACCGCCGGTCCATCTCGTCGGCCAAGCCGGCGAGCGCTTCGGCGACAGGTGTTTCGTCGGGGAAAACGAGCGGTTGGCAGAGGTATGGTGTGTGCTGCATCCAGAGGAATGCATTGCGTTTGGGATCGATGATCAGCAGTTGCAATTGATGGGGGGTGTTGCGGCTGATCAATCCGGCGACGGCGCATTTGAGCCACTCGCTCTTTCCGCTGCCGGTGGTGCCTGCGACGAGCAGGTGCGCGCAATCGGGATCGGCGAGATCGAAGCAGTGCAGGTTACCGTCGAGGTCGAGTCCGAGTGGGACCATGGCGCTGCCGAGGAGTGGATCGGCAGGTGGGATCTGAGGCTCGATCGAGGCGAAGTCGATGTATTGGCGATCCTCGCGTTGCAGGTCGATGACGAGCCGGCCTTGGACCATATGGATCAGCGGCCAGGCGTCGAGTCCGAGGCGCATTTGAATCTCCTGCGAGCGCTGGATGACGTTTTTGATTTTTACGCCGCTGCCTGGGCGGATCGCGAAGCGCAGGAAGGTCGGACCGATGATGGGTGGGCCGTCGAGTTCAGCGTGGACGTTGTATTCGTGGAGCGTATCGATCAGGCGTTGGCCCAGCGCGGTGTATTGTTCGGATTGCGTCTGAGCGCACGATAGATCGGGCGCCTGAAGCTGGGGCGTTGATTCCGTCGGCGGTGCGGTCGATGGGTGCTGATCGGCCGGCGGCGCTTCCGGCGGTGTGCCGGCGGAATCGGGTTGGGTGGGTGTTTCCGGAGATGGCGGCTGCGCCTCGGTGACGTGGGTGATCGTGAGCGGGAACCAGCGCGCACGGAGCCATGCCCAGAAGCCGCGTCCGGCTGGACGATCCGACGTTATGTGGGCAGCGGCATCGGCGGTTGGCTGAGGCTTTGCCAGCCGATCCGGGCGGACGCCTGCCATCTCCGCCATCAGCGCGAGGAGTTTCTGCTGTGCCTCGGCCAGGCCGGAGCCTTGGAAAAGCTGCTCCTCCAGGTCGGGCTGGAAGCGCAGGAGCGCCAGCGGCATCTCCGCGGGGTGGTCGCCGGATTCGCTCTCGGTTTCGCTGAGAGCGTGGGAGGCAAGCAAGTGGTAGAGCGCGGCCTGTGCGAGGTCGGCCTCGGGGTGGGACTGCGCACCGAGCTTGAGCTCAAGGATCGCCCACAGTTGTGCCTGTGGCAGATAGAGAATGGCATCGGTAACGCCGACCAGGCGAATGGGTTGGGTCCATTCGGTTTCCTGCAGGCTGCATTCGAACGGCTGTTCGGGTGAGAACAGCAGCTGGCAAGGAGGATGGGCGTCGTCACCTTCCAGGGCGCCATAGAGCTCGCTGAGCCATTGGATCAGGTTATGGACCGCGCGCCAGAACTGGTGCACCTCTTCGGCGGCGGTCTGCAACTGGGCGGTGTTGTTTCGCAGGAGGGGGCCGATGAAGTTGGCGAAGACGAAATCGATGGCTGCGGACTTTTGAAGCTCGATGTCGGGTCCGCGTTGGGCGAGGAAACGGGCGAAATTGAGTTGGGAATCGGGATCGACCAGGGCCGCGAAGAGCTCGTGGAACTTTTGTCCGAGAAAGGCATTGGACGCCTTTCCTTGCGGCGGGCCTGAAGGAGCGCCCATCCGGGCGATCAGCTCTCTGCGGACATCACTGACTTGGAGGGTAACGGGCATGGTTACTGGCTCTTTGGACTGGATGCATCGGGCGTTAGCAGTGGAGTGACCATTCGAAAGACAACGGCGGGGGGACCAGTCAGAATACCGAACAGATCGGGGTGCCGGCGAACGGTGTTGAGGACGATGATCTCATCGGCCTCGGTTTCTGCGGCGATTTCAGCGGCGGTGCAGAGGTGCAACCGGAGGAGGAGCGCTTGTATCTCGTTAAGCAAGCCTGGCGCGGGACTGAGATCGGAGTCGTTGAAGCTGGGGCGGGTGGCGCTGTCGGCGAGTTGATCCCACAGGTGGATGATGGGGTCGGGCAGGTTTTGTGTGATCCATTGCTGGACCGACTTCGGATCGACGGTCTCGCCTGATTTGGCGAGGTCACCTGACTTCGCGTCGGCGATCAGGTCCCTGAGGCAATCGAGCGCCGCGAGGGCTGAATCGGAGGTCTTGAGCGAACGCACCCCTTGATCGGCAAGGTCCTGGAGGTATCTCCGGGTCTTTTTTGCGGTGGGACTGATCGCGATGCGTGGATCCTGAACGAGCAGGAGCCGTTTGCGATCGGGTGTCCATCCGCCCTGGGCGAGGCGTCGAAGGCGGCCGGCGAGGCTGGTCATGTTCTGCTGGAAACAGAAGCTGACGGCGACCGGTTTGTGCGGCTCGGGAGGGATGATAGTGAGATCGATATCGCTTCGTTCCGGTCCCGGCTCGATGCGCCAATCGGGTGCGAGGATGAACTGCAGGAGGGGGAGGCCGGCACGCAGGATGGCCTCTGTGTCGCTCTGCGGTTTGCGGCCCAGGCTCTTTTCGTAGCGTTCCTCCCACTCGGCTTCGAGGAATTGCTGCAGCGATGGGGAGGGGATGTGCGAGACGGTTTCGGAGACGCGATCGGGAAAGCGAGCGGCGAAAAAGGCCAGCAGTTTTCGCGGTGTGGTATCCAGCGAATCCATGGCCTGATCGAAATCGGCTTGAATAAAGGGCCAGATTGGGTCGGACTCCATATGCGCAAGCAGTGCGGGCTCCCGAATGGCCTGGAGCCTGCTCCGGATGAGGTGTTTGGCCTGTTCCCCGTCCAGAGGATTGAGCGCCTGCTGTGCGAATTCACTCAGCCGTTCGAAGTCAGCCCCGCGGACATAGTTTTCGAACTCGTCTTTAAAGGCCGACTGCATGCAGGAGACGATGAGGACGTTCCTGGTCTGGTCATGCAACGTGGCTGCGAGCTGACCGAACGCGAAGATCCCGGTCTGATCGGTGGGTGTGGACTGGAGTGCCTCGACCTGGTCGAAGCAAAAGATGATCGGGTGACGCGGCCCCGTGAGGCGGCAGAGACCCTGGACCACTTCGCGTGCCTGGTCTTCCGGGCTCATGGCCTCCTCGGACTCCGGGCCGAGGCCGAGCTGGTCGAGAATGGTTTGCGGAAGCGATTCCCCCCGCATCCAGCGGCAGGCCTCGTGGATGAGGTTTTTCTCAAGCAGGTGTGAAACGACCGTGCAGAGCTCGCCGCCGAGTTGGCACTCGATATCCAACTCCATCATTCGCTCTCGGATCTCCTGCTGGAATGCCTCGGAGCCTTGTTGCTTGTTGAGAATAGCGGGGATGCGGTCGGCCATGACGCAATCGAGCTGGTTCAATTTTTCCCCGACGACAGGCCGCATGAGGTCGTTGGCCAGGGTCTTGCGCACGTGCCGCCAGAGCATGCCGGGACTGCTATCAAGCCGTACATAGACGAATACGGCGCACTGCGATTGCGGGTTCTTGGCGAGGCTGAGCTTGTGATTGATTCGCGAGATCAGGTGGGTCTTGCCGCTGCCGGGCGAGCCGTGGATGATGACACCCGTGGAGCATAGGTTCTGTTGCACATGCGCCAAGGCATCCCTACAGAGCTCGAAGACCTCGTGATGAATCTCCTGCACATCGGCCGGGCCATTGCCCCACGGATCGGTGGCCACGTTCTGCTGAAACGGGTTGGAGATTCTGGGGGAGAAGGACATATCAGGACCTCGTTCGCAGAGTGAATCCCATGTAGTGGTTACCGCGCTCGTCACGCAGGAGCATCTCCCTGGCTTCGGACGCCAGACCGAGCGGGAAATCGTGTGCGTGGAGCGCGATTCTCCTGGTCTTGGCAAGCTCGATCAGGGCCTGATCGACCTGTTCGCGTTGGAGGTGTGCGATTGGGGGTAGACCGCGGAACTGCGAGAAGGAGATCAGCGCGCCCTGGCCTGCCTGAGGAAAGGCGTCGGTCGCGCACTGGAGGATGGTCTCCGCAACCGTTGCAACGGGTTGTGCCGCAGTTGGTGGTGCTGCCGCGGGAAGCGGCTGGATTGTGGGTTGGGAAAAGCGTGATTGCGGGGAGACCAGCGCGGTGCGGAGGGCGGTGGGGGGAATGCCGAGAGGTGTGAGTCTGTCTGTGAGTTTGCGGAGGGCGTCTTCGACGTACTCGCCCGGGTCGAGGGGCTGGAGGGCGATGCGTTTGGCGCGCGCTCCAAGGAAGGGCGGGAACTCGTGGAGCGTGCCTTCTGCGAGCATCCGGCGCAGGATCGTGACCTGGCGGGCTGCCGGGATTCCCTTGAGCTGGGCGCTGATCCCCCGCAGCAATTCAGCGCGCACGAGTGACCTGTCGGCCAGTCGTGACCGAACCACAGAGCGTACATATTCCTCCTCGGGACGGTCCCAATAGCGCGGGTGTTGGGTCCGATAGGGTGCATAGGCGGTGAGTCTTCCCTGCGCGACGAGCCGATCGAGGAGGAGTGTCAGTTGATCGAGCTTGATGCCGGCTGCATTGGGCAATGCGCTCAGGATCTGGTTGCAGGGAAGTGGCGCATCGGCGGCGGCCAGCAATGTAAGGATCGGGGCCACCAGATCGGATACGCCGGCGTATGTATTGGAGTCGTGAGGATGCATGTTGGTGATGCCTCCTGGTGGGTCGATGTCGGAATCGCGGAAGCGCGTCGGAGGGCCGCGCTCCCGCCGCCGTGCATAGGTGGAAGGATGAACTGGAAGTTACCATCCGGCACAAGCAGGAGCCAAGCATCAATGCGGGGAAGGTCCGGCCCGCGGCCCGCGGGCCGCAGGCGAGGTCGGAGCTCGGAGTCCCATCCTGTCAGAGAGCCTCCCCACAGAGGGCGCAGAGGGCGCGGTGGCGTTTTCGACCTGGCCATGGGGGTGGGTAAGGCCATGCTTATGGAAGCTACCTTTTTTATGGGGGGGGGCAGATATTCCGTTTCAGCAGACCAAGGCAGTTGGTGAAAACTGCTCCGATGTAGCTGCATTTCCCCCTCCCAATACACCTCAGCGCACTCTGCGTTCTCTGCGGGAGTCCTCCCCATCCGGCCACGGTTTTCGCTTGGCTGATGGTATTGGGTTGGCGTAAAAAGAGGTGTGGTTGTGCCCGGGTTGGGTGCTGCATTTTTTTGGTCTTGCCCGAAACAAGCGAGGGCTTTGGTATGAGCGGTTGCCAGAGGATGACACGGCGTCGGTTTTTGCATGGGATTGGGGTTGTCGGCACCGGTGCGCTATTCCCGCAGTTGGTACGGCCGGAGGTCTTCGGCAAGCCAGGGCAGCCGGGTGCGAACGAGCTGGTGATCATCGGCTCGATTGCGACGGGAAACCGCGCACGCAACCTGATGGACCATATGCCCCCAGGCGGGCGGATCGTTGCGATCAGCGACGTATACGTGCAGCGGATGCACGAGGCAAAAGAGGGGCGCAATCCCGACTGGCGCATGTATCAAGACTACCGCGAGATGCTTGACAAGGAGAAGCTCGATGCGGTGGTGGTGGCGACGCCGGACCATGCGCGGGTGCGGGTCTGTATCCATGCCTGTCAGGCGGGACTGGACGTATATGCCGAGAAGCCGTTGACGCTGACGATTGCGGAGGGCCGCAAGCTGGTCGAGGCAGCGCGCAGATACAACCGCGTGTTTCAGGTCGGTTCGCAGCAGCGGACCATGGAGATGAACCGGTTTGCGTGTGAATTCGTTCGTAATGGCGGACTCGGCAAGCTTCGGTTGGTACACGGTTTTAATTATCCCCCGCCGCGGCGGTATCAGGGCCTGCCGGAGGAGCCGATCCCTGAGGGTGACAATTGGGACGCGTGGCAGGCGCAGGCGCCGGAGCGCCCTTACAATGGACAGCTGCAATTCGGCTGGATGCAATGGCGCTCCTATTCCGGTGGTGAGATGACCAATTGGGGAGCGCACGGGGTCGACCAGATCCAGTGGGCGCTGGGGATGGATGGAAGCGGACCCGAGGAACTCTGGCTGTTGGAGGATGGTCCGAGCGGTGCGGTCGGCATGCGGTATCCGAACGGTGTGGAGGTTCGATTCGATTTGGGCCAGGGGCCGTTGGGGGGCGCGATCTTTGTCGGTGCAGATAATCAGATTGTGATCGACCGCAACATGTTCGAGACCGATCCGCCTGATCTGGTTTCGAATCCACCGAGTCCGGCGGTTGCGGAGGAGTGGGAAGGTCCGGGCTGGGTAGCGCGGCCGCACCTGCAGAACTGGCTGGATTGCATTCATACCCGTGCAGTCCCCAATGCGGACGTGGAGATCGGCCACCGCTCGATCTCGGTCTGTCACCTGGCGAACATTGTCCGCGAACTGGGCCGCCGACTGCGCTGGGATCCGGTACGCGAGCGGTTCATCGACGATCCCGAAGCCGACCTCTTGCTCGACCGACCGAAGCGCAAGGGCTACGAGACTCCGGAAATCGGTTGACCATTCCCCCGGTTCGAAATCGAGAGTGCCCCGGGTCCGGATGGGGAGGACTCCCCCAGAGGGGTATTCGGAGGGGGGGGATTGCAGACTCATCGGAGCTGTTTTCTGCAATTGCATTTGTCTGCAGAAAACTCGTCGGCAGTTCGTCGATATCCTCGAGTCATTCCCGCAGCAGTGCCAGCATGTCATCG
>CALLYA010000250.1 GCA_937875495.1 uncultured Verrucomicrobiota bacterium | reverse complement strand
GGGGGGGGGGGGGGGGGGGGGGGGGGCCTGGAAGGCGGGATCGGAGCTGATTTCTGCAACTGCCTTGTGCTGCTGAAACGGCATCTAAAAATTTCCCAAAGAGGCAGGGGATAGAGTATGGACCCAATCCACCCCTATGGCCAGGTCGAAAACACCACCGCGACCTCTGCGCCCTCTGCGGGAGCCTCTCCAAATCCGGATGGGAGGTCAGGTCCCACCTCCAGCATCTGCGCATCTCTCCCCCCTCGATCTGCTTCTCGGTGCGTCGGACGGCCCCGACGCCTCGCTTGCAGGCGGCACACCCCCGGCTTCCAGCCACCGAACAGACCATTGACGTCGTCCTGAATGTAACCAAGATTGTTTCAATGATTAATTCTCGATTCACCGTTGCGATCCATGTGCTCTGTCTGCTGGCGGCAGAGTATCCGGAGCCGTTGACCTCCCGGTTCATTGCGGGGAGTGTGAACACCAATCCTGTGGTGATTCGGCGGATATTAGCCGAGTTGCGCAAAGCCGGACTTGTGGAGTCACGGTCTGGTTCAGGCGGAGGCTGGGAGCTTGTTGCCAAGCCTGAGTCGATCACCTTGGGCGGTCTGTTTCAGATCCTGCGTCCGGGGACGGTCTTTGGCATGCATAACAAGCAGCCCAATATCCTCTGTCCGGTGGGCCGCGGCATTCAGGGTGCGCTGCGTTCGCATTTTCAAGTGGCACAGGCGGCGATGGAAACGGAACTGGACCGCACGACCATCGCTGGAATCGTACGGACGATCCTTCCTCAAACCCAACTTTGTGAACCATAATGTAGCCAAATTGGTTGCGGATTCCGCAGCAAACAGAAAGGGATGAACATGAAAAGGTCTGGCGAGAACTACCAGGTCGACCGCATTCAGGAGCTTGAAACGAAGGGGCGTGCGGTACTCCACGATGCTCTTGGGCTTACGGGTTCTGAGATTTCGATCAACGAACTGCCTGCCGGGGTCAGTGTCCCCTTCATGCACGCGCACAAGCGAAATGAGGAAGTCTATATCGTACTGAAGGGCTCGGGCAGGTTCCACATCGACGGCGATGAGTTTGAGGTTAGTGAGGGGGATGTGATTCGAATTGACCCCTCCGCAGAGCGATGCATCATTGCTTCCGCCGACAGCAGCCTCCGGTTCATCTGCGTCCAGACCGAGGCCAACAGCCTTGTTCAGTTCACCGCTGAGGACGGCGTCCTATTGGAATCCAAGCCTTCGTGGTTTGCATAACCGCCTGGTCGGACCCGACAGAGCTGCCGAAGAAACCCATCCGGATTTCCGGAGGACTCGCGCAGAGGCGCAGAGGCGCAGAGGGGAGATCGGGAGGGCGGGGAATCCAGAATCGGCGGAGCTGAATTCTGCGATGGGCTTTTTCTGCTGAAACGGCATCTTTAAAATTTTCCAAAAAGGTAGGGGGCAGGGCATGGCCCCAATCCACCCCCACGGCCAGGTCGAAAACGCCACCGCGCCCTCTGCGCCCTCTGCGCGAGACCTCCCCATCCGGATCCGGAGAACCTCGCCCAGGGGTGCCTAGGTGTTTTCGGCTGGGCTTGAGGTAGGTGCAGGAAATCATGGGACTGAAAGACAGAATCAGTGTCGTCTATGACATGGAAACCGGGGATCCGGACGATTTCCTTGCGCTGTTGTTGCTCTTGGGACACCCGAGGGTGGACCTGAAAGCGGTCACGGTCACTCCTGGTTCACCCTGGCAGGTTGGGGTTGTCCGTTGGGCATTGCAGCTCTTTGGCAGCGCTATTCCGGTTGGCGCTTTCGATATTCGACATCGAAAGAAATCCGTTTCCAGTTGGCTCTATGCGACATGGGGGGAGATCAGTCCATCCGATGAAGCCGAGGCTGCGGCTGAATTGCTGATACGTGTGTGCGACGCGACCACGACTCTCGTCACCGGGGGCCCGCTTCGAAACGTGGCGAGTGCCGTCCGGCTCGGAAACGACCGTGGCCACCCATTTTCGGCTGGAAGGCTCGTGGCGCAGGGCGGATTTGCCGGGGAAGGGGTCGTTCCGCCTGAAAAGCAGATGGATAAGTTTCGAGGAAGGATGACATGCCCGACCTACAACTTCATGGACCACCGGTCGGTGCGAACCCTGCTTTCCCATTCGGGCATCGCCATCAAGCGGTTGGTATCGAAGAATGTCTGCCATCGGGTTGTTTGGGATACCACGTTGCAAGAGGCGGTTGCCCTGAATGCGGACAATAGTCTGGCATTAAGGATGATCGGCGATGCAATGATGCAATACCCCGAAGTCCGGGGTGCAAAGAAGCTACACGATCTCTTCGCCGCCTGTTGTGCGATTGATGAGTCCATCGGGGAGTGGGCGGAAGTGGAGATGTTCCGGAGTAAAGGAGAATGGGGGGCAAGGCTTTGTCCGGGTAGCGGGATATGGATCATTGTTGATTACGATTGCCAATGCTTCATCCAAACCTTTATCGAAACGCACCCCCACAACAATCCTCATCAGTGCGCCAGTGCCTCATCGGGAAACCTGGTTTCATGAATCGGTCAAGTTCTTAACCGATTTTGCATGCAATCGGACAGAAACTTGTCTGACTTGAGCCAGAAAAAACCCCAGAGCATCCCGGGGTGTGCTGTTGGAGGCCAAGCCGGCAGCAGAAAATGGCTCCGAGGGGTCCGCATCCTCGTCTTCCCTATTTCCCCCCTCTGCGCCCTCTGCGATCTCTGCGGGAGTCCTCCCCATTTCCATCCGGAGAGTCTCCCGCAGAGGACGCGGTGGCGTTTTCGAGCTTGCCCTGGGGGTGGGGAGGGGCCAGTGCTCTGATCCCAAACTAATTGGAGAATCAGTGATTATGCGGGTTAGGTTGTTTGGGGGCCGGCTGTACATGGTGACACCAAAAGAAAATCCTTGCAGATTACAAACGATATTGTATTTTGCAAATTATGAAGCCGAGGGCTATTGGAGAGCGACTGCAACGGGAGCTTCGGCGCTACCCGGCCGTTGCCTTGGTCGGACCGCGCCAGTGCGGTAAAACCACCCTTGCGCAGTGGGTGGGTGGGTATTACTTCGATTTGGAGGACGAAGCTGACATCCTCAAGCTCGATCTTGCCTGGGATCGGTTGATCGAGGGGAGGGATCTGGTGGTCCTGGACGAGGCGCAGTCGCATCCGCCGGTCTTCAAGCGCATGCGCTCCGCGATCGATCGGCGGCGACAGGAGAATGGGCGTTTTCTGGTTCTGGGGTCCGTCTCGCCGGGCTTGATGCGCGAGGTGTCGGAATCTCTGGCCGGCCGTCTCGCGCTCATCGAACTGACCCCTTTCTTTCTCGATGAGGTGGGCGAAGATGCGCTGGATGTTCTGTGGCTCCATGGGGGGTTCCCTGATGGCGGCATTCTGGGCACGGACGCGATGCCCGGATGGCAGCGCAACTATCTCGCCCTGCTGGCGCAGCGCGATCTCCCGGCTTGGGGATTGCCCTCCAAGCCGCAGATGACCGAACGGCTGTTTAAAATGCTGGCGGTCGCCCACGGCACGCTATGGAATGCCAGTGCAATCGGTCAGAGCCTGGGGTTGAACTATCAGACTGTGAACAGTTACTTGGACTACCTGGAGGGGGCGTTCCTCTTGCAGCGTCTACAACCTTACCATGCCAATATCAGGAAGCGGCTCGTGAAAAGTCCCAAGGTCTACTGGCGAGATACGGGATTGCTGCACGCCCTGGCTGGGATTTCGACGATGGATGCCTTGTTGTCCCAGCCCTGGGTTGGAGCCAGCTGGGAGGGTTTCGTGATCCAACAGGCGATTTCGCGCTTGAACGCCTCGGGCACGGGTTTTGTTCCTTACCATTTGCGAACCTCGGATCAGTACGAGATTGACCTCCTGCTCGATTTCGGAACGGAACGTTGGGCGTGCGAGATTAAACTGACAGCCGACCCCAAGGCGGGCGACCTGATGCGCTTGAACAAGGTGGCCGACCTTATTGGCGCCGAACGGCGAATTCTTATATCCAGAACGCTGAACCCCGTGGAGTCTGAAGCCAGCGCATCGTTGAATCTCCCCGGATTCCTGGCCAAGCTCGCGGCCATCGAGAAATCCCCGGGATAATGGTCGTCCGATAAGGTGGAATCAGCAGCTTGCCCTCGGGATCCGGAGCCGGAGATACTGGCCACAGAGGTCACAGGGAACACAGAGTGTATAGATTTCCCGACTCTGTACAACCAGGTCGACGGATGAAATCGCAAGCACGCCTCTCCTTCGAAACCTTCGTGTCTTGCCAATTTACATTTCAACTTCCCACTTGTTCCGTATCTCTCCATCCGGTAGCGTTTTCGGACGGGCTCGAGATAGGATGGGGGCGAATGGAGAACAAACAACGAGGGTGAGCCCATAGACCAGGCTCGTGGACCGAGTGGGTTGTGGTCGCACTGCCGATCGTCAATACCGTGATGGGACCGCCGATCCTCTTGGCCCATGGCATGAGGTCTGTCGCGGAGGCAGAGGCTGGAGAGCAGGGAGAGAATGGGTGAAGGCCATGGCTCCACTTCATCCCAATTTTTGCGATTGACTCGGGCTCCTTCCTTTGTGGATTATCTTATGCATCAAAACTTTAACCATTTCTTGGAAGAGAGGTCGGCTGCAATGACTCTGTCAGGTGAAACCTATGCCCCTCTAATCAGCCCCATAAGAGCGCCTGCTTCACAATGGGGTTCGGTGGACGGCCGCCTTCGCCAACACCAATTTGGAGAGCCGGATCACCAACCCGCGTCGAAACAACGACTTCCACGATATCGACGGCTTCGGATCCCGTGCTCGTTATCCCAGTCACCGTGCGGGCGGAGTTCTGTGCCAGAGTATGGGCATGCCGGCTTGGCCGACGCAGCAATCCCGTCTTTTGGGGATTGACATCTGAGACCCTTCCTATGATAATTAAAATTTCTAATAATAGGTAGTTATACAAATCCAACTGGAGCCACAGCATGTGTCGATATCTTGATCCAGCCTGTTTTATGGCCAATTACTTCAGCGCTTGCCCGGAGAGCTCCACCATAGACTTTGTTACCCTTCGCAAAGTGCGTGACCATGTCACCCAAAAGCTCGAGGATCAGAATGTCGTTATCGAATGGACCCGTGACGCTGTAATGAACGCAATGGAGTCCCATTCTAACCTTTTTGAGATCCGGGATCGCACGGTCGTCTGGCGTGGTGGTCCGTCTCAAAAAGATCGAATCACGCAGGCCTTCGACCGTGGTTTTTCGAGCGCATTTCTAACGGACCTGCACAGTGCCCTCAAAGATGGCTACGACCATTACGCTCACACCTGAAGCATCCTAAGCTTGCGAAGGTGGTTTCGGTGGTCGGCACTGATCATCCGCACTATCCCAGGACACCATTCGGACTATACAATTCTTGAAACCCAGGGACAAACTATTCAAGGATCCGGTTCACGGGTACATTTCTGTTCCCGAGGAATGGTGCGTCGATTGGATTGATACGCCGATTTTCCAACGGTTACGCAATATCGAACAGACTTCCATGCGTCCCCTTTATCCTGCGGCGCATCACGACCGGTTTATCCATTCCTTAGGAACGTACCACCTCGGGAAGCAACTGTTGGCTCACATCGAGTCAAACACCGAGGACGACGACATCCGAGAATTTCTAAATAATGATTCGCTACGAAACACCTTCCTGATTGCATGTTTGATGCATGATTGCGGTCATGCACCATTTTCACACACGTTTGAGGGCTTTTACAACTTTACCAATGCCAAAACATCCCAAGGGGCCTACGAGCTGCTCGCGGAGGAGTTCCCGGGGCAGGATTTCAAAGTTGAAGGGAGCTTTGATCCCGCTCCGCACGAAGCGTTGAGCGCCGTTGTTCTCAAGCGATTCTATAGCGCCCAACTCCGGAAGTACCAGTGTGATCCAGAACTCTCCGCACGGATGATTACCGGATGCACTTACCCAAATGAGAGCAACTTTGAAATTGCCGTTCACAACTGTTTGATAGAGTTGTTGAACGGAAATGCGATAGATGCCGATAAGCTGGACTACATACTCCGTGATACCTGGGCGTCTGGTGTTAAAAACACGGCGATTGACATCGATCGTTTGGTTTCAGGCGTGATGTTTCAGAGGGACGTTAACGGCAAAATCAGGTTGTGTTATCGCAAATCCGCTTTGAGCGTTCTGCAGAGCGTTGTTGATGCCCGCAATTACCTTTACGAATGGGTATACAACCATCACACTGTACTTTACTATTCTCAACTATTGGATCGTTCGCTTAGGAAGCTGGCTCAGCATCTCGGTAAAGACAGCGATCCGGATTTTTTCTGGAAAGCAGCATTTTCGCTTGAGCCTTTCAATGGGCTTGTCGATTTGGGGCAGGGTTTGTTCCTGCGTTTGCCAACGGACGGGGACATGCTCCACTTGTTAAAGCGTTTCTCGAATGATATCCCATTGCCTGAATTGGATGAGCTGCTATCCCATTGCCCATCACGGGTTGCGCTCTGGAAAACAAGCGCCGAGTTCCGAATGATTTTCAAGGGTAATTCCGCCGCGGATAGCAGTTACTGTAAGAATATTGCGAATCGACTACCAGGCTTGATCGCTGAGGAACTGGGGTGTCAGGAAGATGATGTGATCGTGATAACTGCCCTTGAGAAGCATTATTCGATTGAAGAGGGACATGTTCAAGTACAGACCGATCAGGGAGTGAAGCCCTTCACGGAGGTGATGGGCGAAGGCAGTCGTCGGAATCCAGTAAATTTTTTTTACGTGTATGTCTTGGAAACGTATAAGGAGCGAAAACAAGACATTATTCACCTTATTCGAAACACAAGAAGGTAAGCCTGGTCATTAAGGCAAGGCTCCGCAGCCGACAAAACTCCCGTCGGCCTAGTGAATAAGGATCAGCTCGGGGCTGCCGCTGATGGAATGCGGCTGTTGGCCTTCTCTGTATCTCTTCAGAAGGGCGGAGGTTGGAGACATAGAGGAAAGATATCGTTCGGACGATTTCGAAGGTCCTTATCGGGAAGGTTTCAAGGATGTCCGGGCAAGGCCCCAATCAAAAAGATATTTTTTGGGCTGCACAATTTTTCTGAAAAATTGTCATTTAACGAGTTCCGCAACTGCAAGAATTGAGTTTGTCAGGATATGCTGCTAAAAAAATAGGTGACGTTCCGAATTGGAGTTTTGTGCGGGACCAATCATGTCGTGCAATTGATTGGAGGTCGATCGGTTTCTGGAACGAAGTTGAACCTGAGGAAAGACGATTTTGAAGGGTTGAGGGGGGACGGGGCCAATTCGCGCAGACCGTTTTCGGGAAGATTTGAGACCGAAGCTGACATGGTGAACCCCACCGGGATTTCAGGAGGTCTTTCGCTGAGGTGGGTATGCCCTCCTGTCATGTCTGAGGCGAGGCTGGACATACGTGTGTGGTTGCGCAATTCATGGTGTGTGACTCGATGAGCAACCATCGTCCACCCAGGAGGTGATGGTATGAATGATGACACGCCTGGAAGGGCCGACGTCCCCGTCGGCAGTGGGAGTGCGGAGGAAGGCCGGCTGGGACGTCGGCCGTCCCAGGATGGTTCCTGGGATGGCTCGCGGGAGTGGTATTCCCGGGGATATCTGTTGCACAGGGACGAGCTGCGCCTGATTCAGTCCGTTACCTTCCGTCTTGTCGACAGCCTGCCCCAGAAGAAACTCAAGCTCCTGAGCCACGAACTTGCCCACATCGAGGGTGATCGGGTTGAAATCGAACGCCGGAAACGAATTGAAGAATGGCTGGATGCCGGGATGGGGTGTTGCGCCTTGGCCCATCCTGAGGTCGCTCGGTTCGTGCAGAACACATTCCTTCACTTCCATGGCGAACGGTACCATCTTCACGCCTGGTGTATCATGCCGAACCACGTGCATATCCTCATCGAGCCCATGTTTGAGCTCGCCGCCATCGTTCAAGGGTGGAAGTCCTTCACCGCCCGCTGGATCCTGCGTCAAAACCAGCGGCTCGGCCTTCAGATTCCGGAATCGAATCAGTTCTGGATGCGCGAGTATTGGGACCGCTATATCCGCGATGCGAATCATTATCAAAAGGTGGTGGAGTACATTCACCAGAATCCTGTGAAGGCTAAACTGTGTCGGGTGCCTGAGGATTGGCCGTGGTCATCGGGAAATGGCAGGGTTTGGGGGAATGGTGCGGGGTGATTGGTGGCGGATGGTGGTGGTTGGGTGGTGGGATTGGGA
>CALLYA010000249.1 GCA_937875495.1 uncultured Verrucomicrobiota bacterium | reverse complement strand
GGGTCGGAATCGAGGGAAGCGAGGGAATCGAGGGAATCGAGGGAATCGAGGGAATCGAAGGAATCGAAGGAATGCCGGCCAAAAGTCTCCCCGATTTTGGCCGTTAAATCGGTAGACCTTCCAGCCAGCCTATCCAGCAAGAACGCTCCCCACCCCCTTTCCCCTTCCCAAACCCTTCCCTCCCCACCTTCCAAAACCCTTCCTCCCTCTCCCCTCAGGGTGCCATCCTGTTTCTTTTGGTTGCGGCAAAGAGGCAGGCACGCTAAGAAGAGTATTGCCGAATTCCTCCAGATGCGGGAGTTCGGGTCAATTACTCAGCTTTCATCTTCCGAACGCAGCACCGCAAGCTCCGGCCATAACAGGCCCTTGACCCCGCCGGCCGATGGCGCCGTGACCGTCTTTCCGGCCTTATCCCTTTGAGGGAGAGACATGATGAGAACACATTCTTCCAGGATCCACCCAACTGACACAATGAAGCGCCTCGCCTGCACCAGCTTGGCCATGGCCGCATTGTTCGGGCTCGCCCAGATGCAGCTCTTTGCCCAAACCGGACTCGAAAAGGTTGGGACCATTGATCTGTCCCCCTATTTCGGTCCCGATAAGGCCGCAGGCACCCACCCGGTCGCGATCGACTACGACGGGCAACGTATCTTCCTGGCAGGCTACAACGCCGGGGAGACGCAACACGCGGTCCGCATGGTCATCCTGGACAACCTCGACGGCGAAATCGAGGCGACCCTCAGTACCATCCCGCTGATCGGTCCGCCCAATTCCGGCAGTACCGACGTCGTCTACATCCCGGAAACCGATTCCGTCTACCTGGCTTGGTATGACGGCTCCCTCTTTTCCATCATCGGCCGGTTCGATCCCGAGACCGGTGAGCCGATCGGCGCCTTCGGCCACGACCAATCCTCCGGCCTCCTGACCTATCCCGGCACCCTCCCCTTCGTTATCACCTCGCTCGCACGCGATCCCGGCTTCGCCGCCGGCACACCGGGCGCCGCATTCCCCGCCCTATCGGTCACCGGGATCGATTCGACCGAGCGCCACCTGCTCGATCCCATCACCGGCGATCTGCTCGAGCCCGATTCCCTCAAGCTCAATGTCGCACCCGTGGAAGAAGGCGTGGTCCGGGATCACATCTATGATCCGGGTACCGGCGATATCTGGGCACGCGCAGGCAACGCGGTCGTGCTCACCCCACGCACAGGCGATTCCACAGCTGACCCCGCAGCAGTCGCGCCTGGCGCGTTTCAGGACCTCGTAACCCTGGAGGAGGATGCCTTCCGCCGGATCGCCTTGATCCCCGCATCGGCAGGCCTCGATACCCAACCCTGGCTCCTCTTCAATGACCGCCCCGGCGGTGAATCGGGCGCTGAACTCCCAGTTGTGAAAATCCTTCGGGCTGACGGTTCAACCACCGGCCTGCCGCTGACCGCCCTGGACGGCAGCGAGGGCGGCGACCCCGCGTGGGGAGAGGGGTCCGGTCCGCTTGCCCCCGCCGTCTACACCAATCCAACAACACACACCCTCAAACTGGCAGTCCTCGCAGCCGCCGATCTCCGGATCGATCTGTATGGCACCGGCACCCACCAGGGCGAATCGCAGCCGGTGCGAATCACCTCGATCCAGCCGGCCGCCGGTGGCGGCATCCGGATCGTATGGGATAACACCCTCCCAGGTCCTTACCGCCTCGAAGGCGCCGATTCCGCTGCCGGCCCGTTCGCCACCGTCGCGGACAACCTCGAAACGAATGAATACGTCATCAATGCCCCCGAGGCGCTCTTCCAATTCTACCGCGCCTTCACCGTCGGCGGAGGTACCGAACCCGGGGAACCGCCCGTGATCGTTGCCATTCAGGTCACCGCCGAAGGTGTCGAGATCGTCTGGGAGCCCGCCGGCCAGGGCGTCTACACCATCGAACGCGCACCTGCTCCCACAGGTCCGTTCGAACCCATCGCCTCCGGCGTAACCAGCGATCGGCACCTGGATACCGCACCCCCGGAGGGCCAGGCCTTCTACCGGGTGATCCGAACCGATGGCGGCACCCCAGTGGATATCGATCCGATTCGGGTGCAGATTACAGGCATTACCGTATCCCCCGACGGCAACCCGGTGCTGCACTGGACCGCCGAGGGGGATTCCGCCTATCGAATCACCCGGAGCGCCGACTTCAACGGCCCCTATACAACCCTGACCGATGAGGCTCAAGGAGGGACCTGGGAAGATGCGGCGCCCGAAGATCAGCACGCATTCTACCAGATATGGCTACTGCCCTGAACCATAACGAGTCCCAACCTGGAGCACGCCCGTCCATCGGATGGGGCGTGCTCCATCTTTTTTACCACATCGACTACGCCCAACTCGGCGGCCTTTCGAACAAGACCAGATCCGAGGTCTGCACACCCTTCCTCCAGTGGTGCCAGACCTGGAACCAGAATCCCGAGATCCAGCTCCATACCTATTCCGTCCTGGGCAACAAGGCCGATCTGGGGATCATGCTGCTGGGTCCCGATCTCCACCTCCTGAATCAGGCGGAGACCGATCTGCTGAAATCCGCCTTCGGCGGCCTGCTCAAACCCGCATACTCCTTCGTCTCTCTCACCGAACTGGGGGAGTACATGACCTCGGAAGAGGAGTTCGGCACACGCATGCAGGAACAGGAGGGCCTAAGCCCCGAATCCGAAGATTTCCAATCCCGTATGGCCGCATTCAGCGCGCGGATGGAAAAATACCGCAACGACAAGCTCTACCCGCTCCTGCCGCCCTGGCCGAACATGTGCTTTTATCCCATGAATAAGGCCCGCGGTGAGAAGCATAATTGGTACAACCTGCCCTTCGCTGATCGTAAGAAGTACATGGGCGGTCACGCCCGCATCGGTCAGTTGTTCGCCGGGAAAATCCTCCAACTGGTCACCGGCTCCACAGGCCTCGACGACTGGGAATGGGGTGTGACCCTCCTGGCCAAGGACCCCGTACAGCTCAAGGAAATCGTCTACCAAATGCGGTTCGACGAGGTCTCCGCCCTCTTCGGCGAGTTCGGCCCCTTCTACACCTGCCTGCGTTTGGAGCCCGCCGAGCTCTTGCATCGCCTCGTCTTCGACTGAAATTGGAAATGTCCATACCGCCGGAGGAGACGCTCGGGCCCGCACCCGAGTCCTGTCCCTCCGGCCTTTTTTTGGCAATCCGGGAACCTATGCCCCGGCAGCGCTGTCAAGAAGGTCAGAAGACAACGCAAAAAGACCGACCTCAGGCACGGTTCCCATGGCGCAAGAAGGAGACGTTTCGATGAAAGCACACCTCGCATTCTACCTCGGCCTCCTCATAGGCATCCTCCCACAAACCCTCTTCGCCGACGGGTTCATCGTCGTTCACGAGCCCCCTGTAGCCCGGCCAGGACACTACCGTTTTGCACCCTTGGAGGTGAAGTACCACCGGGTCCAAACCGATATTCGCGGATCCGTCGCCACGACCGTCATCGATCAGGAGTTCTTCAACCCCAATCAGCGCGACCTCGAAGGCGACTACTTGTTTCCCGTACCCAAAGGCGCCCAGATCGACGACTTCCAAATGAGCATCAACGGCAAGATGACCTCCGCCGAACTCCTGGATGCCCAACAGGCACGCAAGATCTATGAGGATATCGTCCGCAAAATGCGCGACCCCGCGCTGCTCGAATACGCGGACCGCGATCTCTTCCGGGTGCGGATCTACCCGATCGAGGCGCGAAAGGCGAAGCGCATCCTCCTCACCTATACCGAGATCCTGAAGACCGATTTCGGACTCACCCGGTACACCTACCCACTCAATACCGAAAAGTTCAGTGCCAGCCCGATCGATGACGTCTCAGTTGTCGTCGACATTCAGTCCGACCACCCCGTCAAGACCATCTTCTCGCCCTCGCACGACATCGAAATCACCCGCCCCTCCGAGGATCGGGTGAGGATCGCGTACGAAGCCAAGGCCGTTCGGCCCGACATCGACTTTCAACTCTACTTCGCCGGTACCAATACCCAGGCCATCGGCCTGCAGTTGCTGACCCATCGGCAGGAGGGCGAAGACGGCTTTTTTGCGCTCCTGGCCTCGCCCGGGACCCAGCACGATTCCGCCCTTCAGAAGTCGCTCCCCAAAGACATCCTACTCGTCATCGACACCTCCGGCTCCATGGCCGGCGAAAAACTTGAGCAAGCCAAGCGCGCCATGGAGTTCTGTATTAAAAACTTCAACGATGCCGACCGATTCGAGATCGTTCGCTTCAGCACGGAGGCTGAGCCCTTCTTCAAGGAGCTTCGCCCAACAACCGAGGCAAACCGAGAGGCCGCCATCGGCTATGTGCAAGGCTTCCGCCCCCGAGGTGGTACCGCAATCGAGGACGCCCTTCGAACCGCTCTCAAGTTCATGCCCGAAAGAGATGAGCCGGGACGCCCCTTCATGGTGCTCTTTCTCACCGATGGCCTGCCCACCATCGGCGAGCGTGACCGTGACGCCCTCGTACGCATGGTCACAGAAAAGACCGAAGGCTCCGCCGCACGCATCTTCTGCTTCGGCGTAGGCACCGATATCAACACCCACCTGCTGGACCAAATCACGGAACAAACCCGCGCGGCGAGTGAGTACGTCCTGCCCAATGAGGATATCGAGGTCAAGGTCTCTAACCTCTATACCAAGATCGATAGCCCCGTCCTCACTAACCTCGCGCTCCGATTCGCCCAAGACATTAGACCCACCCAATACCACCCTAACCCCCTACCCGATCTCTTCTGCGGCGATCAATTGGTGGTGCTCGGACGCTACAGCGGCGCCGGCGAATCGACGATCACCCTCGAGGGCAGGTCCGGCCATGAGACCCGTAGCTTCGAATACCCGTGCCGCTTCCCTGAAAGTAACCAGGACCACGCCTTCATTCCTCGCATGTGGGCCACACGCCGGGTCGGATACCTCCTGGATCAGATTCGACTCCACGGCGAAAACGAGGAGCTGCGCACCGAGGTCACACGCCTCGCCCGACGCTACGGCGTGGTCACACCCTACACCGCTTACCTGATCGTGGAGGATGAAACACGTCAGGAGACGCCCCGGAGCAGACGGGTTTTCGCTCGGCCCGAAGCCGCCTCCCCCGCTCAGCGCGCTGATGCCATGCGCATCCTCGGTGATCAGTATCACGGACTCACTACCCGCGAGAGCGGCGATGCCGCAGTGGCCGGCGCGCGCATCACTTCCGATCTCAAACGCTCGAGCACGCCGATGGCCGCAGGCGCAAACGCGGCCCCCTGGGCCGCCTCAACCGCCCCGTCCCTCTCCGCGGAGGATACGGCCAAAGTCCAGGCCTACCTCGCGCCCGTGGGTCCGGACAACCCCACATCCGGCGCTCAGGCGACAGGGCCGCGACTGGTCGAAGGCCGGCTCTTCTATCGCAACGGCCTCACCTGGGTCGACTCCCTCACCATGGAGTCCAAGGCCGAACCGCTCCGGATCCAGTTCCTCTCCGATGCCTACTTCCAATGGATCGAGCTCCACCCCGAAGCCAAACCGTGGCTCGCCCTCGGTACGGAACTGATCCTCTGGATCGACGGCGGGATCGTCGAGATCTACGAATAATCCTTCAGGCCGACTCCAATCCAATCCAATCCAATCCAACCCAGGCCTAGAGGTCGTCCGAAAAGGTAGCCGCTCTCCCGAACTGACCTTCCCATCCGGATCCGGAGAGCCGCCCGCAGAGGATGCGGTGGCGTTTTCGACATACCTATCGGGGGTAGGTAGAGGTCATCCGAAAAGGCATGCTCCTTAAGGCGTCACCACCAGACAATGGCTACTGATCAGTCAGATCATTGCATAAATCGGGGTCGGGGTCGGGGTCGATTCCTTTGCTGGTTGGCGCATTGTACTCATGAACCGCTCAAACTTCGCTGCCGAGTTGTGTCAGAACCGTAACGGCGCTACCCGGTTTCTCGTGTCCGAATCCCATCCCGCGTACTTTCGATACCGATTCCGATAGCGACCCCGACCCCGATCTTGCTTCGCCTTGAACCTTTTCGGACCGGCTCTACCAACCCAGGCCAGGCCTCGAAGCCATCAGACGTCCGCTCCGACACCGTGCACTCGAGGTCCTGGCCGCCTCACTCCGAGACCAAGCGGCTCCGCAGACGTACCGAGGTCCCGAGGTGAATGCCCAACGCCGCCGCCGCATTGCCCTCGTACAAGGCGATCTCCAGGGCGCCGCCACTGCCCCAGACCACCATCGGCATCGCCGGGTCCGCAGCTTGGTAGAAAGGCGAGATGCCCTGGATCAGGTGATCCCCGAACTGCACCTCCACACGACGGGGCGCCGCGAAGAAATCCGGGTCTTCGGAATCGAGGAGGGCGCGGGAGAGGTTGGTCAGACAGTTGCCGAACCGATCAATGTATAGGACCTCGCCATGCCAACCCTCCGGCTTCCTCTGCGGCCGCGGCCATTCGAATCGAACAGGATCCGCCATTTCGGGGCCGGCACTCTCCACCGACTCCCCGGAGGCAAGGCGGGCCGCCGCCGGGGCAAACACGTCCCTCCCATGGAATGTGGAACTGGCCGATCCAGCCAGCCATTCGGGGTTTTCAAGGGAAAACCAACGCCCGCCGCCCATCGCCTGAGTCACCGGCCAGAGCATCCCGTTGTCCGGACCAACCAGGACGTGGTGGGCAGTCTCTACGACCGCCGCCCTGCGACCACTGCCGACCCCTGGATCGACCACCGCCAGATGCACCGTTCCACTCGGGAAATAGGGATAGGCTTGCGTCAGAAAATAGGCCGCCGAGGCAATCGAATGCGGCGCAATCCGGTGCGAGAGATCCACGAGCCTGATGTCCGGGTTGAAGCGGAGCATGACCCCTTTCATCACACCCACAAACCAGTCACTCTCCCCGAAGTCCGTCGCTAAAGTCACCAGTCCATTCACCTCAACCCACCTCCAGTCTATGAACGCGGCACGACGTTGCGCGCCGCGGCGCGTGGGCTAAAGGCCCCCGTACGAAGGTCGGAGGACGGAGGTCACCGTCCGCCCTGTCCGCCCTGTCCGCCCTGTCCACCCTGTCCACCCTGTCCACCCTCCGACCTCGGCTGCGCCGCCAGCCTCAGGCTTCCGGCCCCCGGCTGGAACCCCTACCTACCCCCGGCCGGTCCGCAGCAGGTCCAATCCGGTCCATTCCCCACCCACACGTTCGTCCTGGAGATCCCACCCGCCGGCCGCCAAAAAGGCCTTGCGCACCATCGGCCCTTGGTCGCCCTCCAGTCCGCTGACCACAAGATGACCGCCCGTGCAAACCCAACGCTTCAGCCTGGGAATGAGATCGGTCAGGAGACTGCTGTACAGATTGGCCAGCACAAGCTCAACCGGTGCAGCCGGTCCCTCCCACTCCTCCAAATCCTCCGCCAGCCAGACGCACCCAGCCTCTACCTCGTTCAACTTGGCATTGCCCCTCGCAGCCTCAAGCGCCAACCGGTCGAACTCGACTCCGATGACCGGCTGCTGAGCCCCCAGCAGCACCGCCGCAACGCTCAGAACCCCGGAGCCGGTGCCCAGATCCAACACCCGCACCCCCGGACACACATGCCGGGAAACCGCTTCCAGGCAATACCGCGTGGTGAAGTGCGCGCCGGTTCCAAACCCAAGCCCGGGGTCCAGGCGGACAACCGCCTCAGCCCCAAAAGCCGCATCGGGCGTCTCCTCCCAGGCAGGAACCAGCCAGAGGCGCCGGCTGACCTCTATCGGCTTCCAGTGCCGCTTCCAGCTTTCTGCCCAGTCCTCCCGCTGCACCACCCGGACCCGCCAGCCCAGAACCGCATCGCTCCATCCGCCCAACCCCAGCGCCGCCTCCATCTCTCCCCGCCGACCCTCCAGCAAATCCAGCACCGATGGGGCATCGGGATAGGCCAAAAGACGCAGATGCCCAGGCTTGGAGCGATCTTCTTCCGTCACCACGGCCCCGATGCCCTCCTGGGCGTCCAGCCATGCCCAGGCGGCTTCCGCACACTCCTCAAGGACGTCGACAACCAGAACCTTCAATTCACGGCATTCCATCCAATTCCTCCCCAATCTCTCGATCTCCCCTCGAGTCCCCCTGATCCTCCCCCCCGGACACCGTATCCTGTCATCGCCCGAGAAGGTTCTCCGGCCATAAAAGAACACGATCCCAACCCAACTTTCGAGCATGGAAGTGAGGAAAGCTGTATCGACTCTGTTCACGTCCGATTCTAGTCCCCTCTCTTCATGCTAGAGCCCGCCCGAAAAGGTCCATGGCGAAGCTAGATCGGGGTCGGGGTCGCTATCGGTCTCGGT
>CALLYA010000248.1 GCA_937875495.1 uncultured Verrucomicrobiota bacterium | reverse complement strand
GTGGCCTTCTGAGCACCGTTCAAACTTCACTACCGAGTTGGGTCAGCACTGCAACAATGGCGTTTTCGGGCGGGGTCTCCCCGCTGTCCGCTGCGGTCGATGAAAGCTCGAATTATGTGCTGGATGTCTTTATAGAGGGAGGGGTGGTGAAGCCCGATGCGGCGAAAGGAGAGGTCTCGATGAAGTTGATTTGTTCTCGAAGGAATCGTGGAATTGCGCTGCTTCTTCTGTTTTTGGCCTTGGCCTCGGGGCGTGGATTCGCGTTGGATGCGCCCTTGGAGATGGGTTGGGTGGACAACCTGGTGAAGCTCATGCCGGCCGATGCACTGCCGGAACCGCCGGCAGGGTTTGAAGCCGCGCGGGGCGAAGTGGAGGCGATTCAGCTTGCGGTGCGTGCCGGTGAGCATTCGTTGACCGTGGCGGTGAGGTGTACGCCTTTCCTGGGCCTGGATGGGCAGGCGCCGATCGGGGCGGTGCGGGTGCGGTTGGTCGGCCGGGTGCCGGTGGAGCGTGGGACCCGAAACACGCCTGAGCACGAGCTGGTGGCGCCTGCGCCGGACCGGTTCCCGGATCCGTTGCTGGAGGTCAGTGCGGTTCATTTGGCGCCGGGAGCGACCGAGGCGTTTTGGATCGATGTCGACGTTCCAGCTACGGCCGAGCCGGGCGAGTATGTTTCGAATGTATCGGTCCAATGGCGGGGTGACGACGAGGGCGGCTCAGAGGTCTTGCGGTTGAAGCTGCGGGTCTACGACGCGGTCGTCCCGGTGGAGCGCAATCTCAGGCTGACCAACTGGTTCAATTTGGATCCCAAATGGCTGGGTTACACCGATGCCCCGCGGTATTCGGTCCCCTGGTGGCACGGGGTCGAGGCGATGGTCCAGAGCATGTGGGCGCATCGTCAGAACTATTTCTGGACGAGCCTGGATGAGGGGATGATCCCCCGGCTGGTCGGTGCGGAGGGTGCGGTCGCCTTTGATTTCGGTCATTTCGATCGCTGGGTGGAGACCTTCACACATCCCCAGTTCCAGACCTACATCGAGGCCCAACCGATCAGCACGCGTCAGGGGTATGACGGCCACATTGAGGCCTTGATCTGGCGTGTGGAGGAGGGGCGCGTGGTCCGCAAGAAGGTCGAGATGGACTCGCCCGAGGCCAAGACGTGGTACGGGCATTTCCTGACAGGGCTGCGGGATCATTTACGGGAGCGTGGCTGGCTGGAGCGGTTCAGGCTGCACCTGGCAGACGAGCCGCACGGGCATCAATTGGAGCCGTACAGGGTCCTTGTCGGGTATGTGCGTGAATTTGCGCCGGAGTTCCTCATCATGGAGGCACTGGACGTGCGTGATGACTTCGAGTTCTTCGAACAGGCGGTCGATGTCTGGGTTCCACAGCTGGGCCGGTTCGACAATTCGATCGACCAATTAGGGGAGCGGATGGCTGCCGGCAAGGAGATGTGGCATTACACCTGCCTTTTCCCGACCGGTGCGTATCCCAACCGGTTCATTGACTATCCTCTGATCAAGACGCGGTTGTTGCACTGGATCAACTTCAAATGGGGCTACGACGGCTATCTGCATTGGGGCTGGAACCACTGGCGTGAGCCGGGACCCTTTGAGGATACGGAACCACCGCATGGTGGCGGGACCTTTTTACCTCCGGGCGATGCGTGGGTGGTTTACCCAGGGCAGGGCAAGGTGTTGGATTCGATCCGGCACGAGGCGATGCGGGATGGGGTGGAGGACTATGAGCTGTTGCTCCAGCTGAAGGTGCAAGCGCCTGAGCGAGCGGCAGAGATTGCGGAACGAGTCATCCAGAGTTTCACGCAATACGAACGCGATCCTGCGGCATTCCGCCTTGCACGCCGTCAATTGTTGGAGGCTTTGGAGGCAGCTGCCCCGTGAGAAAGGATCTCCGGTGCAGCGCATGGGGGGGGCTTAGATCGTGGCTGTCCGAAAAGGTAGCCGCTTTCCCGACCTGACCTCCCCATTCCCATCCGGAGAGC
>CALLYA010000247.1 GCA_937875495.1 uncultured Verrucomicrobiota bacterium | reverse complement strand
GATCGGTCGGATCGGTCGGATCGGTCGGATCGGTCGGATCGGTCGGATCGGTCGAAATCGGGATCGGGATCGATCCATGCCTGGTAAGGCAACCGGTTTCTCATGTCCGAATCCCATTCGATAGCGACCCCGAGCTTGCTTCGCCATGGACCTTTTCGGATATCCGCTCCCAACAGGGTTGGTCTGCTGGAAACGGTAAATCCAAAAAATTTCCCAAAAAGGTAGGGATCAGGGCATGGCCCCTATCCACTCCTATGGCCAGGTCGGAAACGCCTTGGCGCCTCTGCGCCTCTGCGCGAGATTCTCCGGATCCGGATGGTGTTTTGGGGTAGATCGCGGCGGTCGATTTCTCTTGATGGATCCCTCGAACGGGTGTATCTATGAAAAGTATCGGTACGCGAGTACCAGGCGAGGGGCCATCTATGGTCAAAGCAAAGACGACATCGATAATCGGTCACGATTTCGAAATAGCCAGAGGGGGGAACATGCTCCAGTGGAGCAGAGTTCCCTCTTTTCTTTTGGCCGGATTGGTCCCACAAACATGCTACCCTAACCCTCAGGAAGGAAGGATTGACTTCGAGATGGCCACTCTTGATCCCATCGTGTCCACACATCACTTCCGGAACTACCAAAAAGACCAGCTTGCTGAACTTCTTGAGAAGAAGCTCACGCGCATTGAGAAGATGTGCAAGAGGTTCAAAGACGGGCGGGTATCTCTTGAGGTGGATGCCTCTTATCATCCCGGGAAAGGGCGATACGAAGTGGCTTGGCGATTGTCTGTACCGAGGGATACGCTCCACGTACATGTGGAGGACGCAGAACTTGGCAAGGTAATTGCCGATTGTCAGGAAAAGATGGTTGGGGAACTCTATCGATATCGGGATCGAATTGGAGTCAAGCATCACGATCGTAAACGAGCGGTCGACGTATTGGAGCCTACTGCAAATCTATGAGGTGGAAATAACCACGAAGGGGAGCTGCCTTCGATTTGTGGGCGACTGCCTCTTCTGATATGACTTCCGGCGAGGGCTGGGGTGACCTTAGGAGGTTGCCGGGTCCTCGCCGGTTTTAGTTTGGGCGCGGGGTTATTGTGGTGATCGACCGGACCCCGGTCTTTTGTGGGTGGGAAGGACGAAGACGGACGGGTGAGTGGCATGCGGCTTTCGATGAAGAGTGACTATGCTCTGCGGGTTTTGTTCACGCTGGTGGAGGAGCGTGGGCGGGGACCGGTTCCCATCAGGGAATTGGCGGAACAGAACGACGTACCGAAGCGATTTCTCGAGCACATCATGTTGGATTTGAAGCGTCAGGGCTGGGTTCGAAGTCTGCCTGGTTCGAAGGGCGGGTATATTCTGGACCGGCACCCGGAATCGATCAGCATGGGGCAGGTCGTTCGATTGTTCGACGGGGTGCTGGCGCCGATCGGCTGCGTCAGTATTTCACAGTACGAGCCGTGTTCTCAGCAGCACCGGTGTAGATTTCGGCGAATCCTCCTGAACATACGCAACGAGGTTGCCCGCAGGATGGACGGCGCGTCTCTTGCGGAGGTATTCGCCGGCGCGCCCGTGCGTCAGGAGGAGGTTTTCTCCTCTGATTTCATGGACGGCGGCGGGATTTGAACGGCCTGAGGCCAGGGGCCTCAGGCGAGGTCGGAGGTCCGCTGTGGGTGGAGCTTTGCTTGAGGTGGTGTGTGCAATCGGGCGTTTGGGCGGTGGTGGGGTAGTGGACATTTGCGCACGGTTATTCCACGCCGGGGTGCGCTTTCCATCGATTCCGATTCCGACCCCGACCCCGATTTCGATTTCGACCATGATCTGACTGATCGGCAACCCCTCGTACACGTACACGTACACGTACTCGTACTCGTACACGTACTCGCCGCATCTTCGTGTAAGTGAACGTGTACCGCTTCGCTGTGTACGTGTACGATTCTGGGCCGAGCTTGAGGTCGTCCAAGGAGGTCTATGCCGAAGCAAGATCGGAGTCGGGGTCGCTATCGGTATCGGTATCGAAACGACACGTGATGGGAATCGGACATGAGAAACCGGGTCGTGTAACCGTGTTGTTTCGGTGCTGACATAACCCGGCGGTGAAGTTTGAGGGGTCTATGAGGGCGAGGTGCCAACCAGAGCTGGAATCCCGATTTCGATTTCGATTTCGATTTCGACCATGATCTGACTGATCGGCAACCCCACGTACACGTACACGTACACGTACTCGTACTCGCCGCATCCTCGTGTACGTGAACGTGTACCGCTTCGCTGTGTACGTGTACGATTCTGGGCCGAGCTAGGTCTATGCCGAAGCAAGATCGGGGTCGGGGTCGCTATCGGCATCGGTATCGAAAGGACGCCTGATGGGAATCGGACATGAGAAACCGGGTAGCGCAACCGTGTTGTTTCGGTGCTGACATAACCCGGCGGTGAAGTTTGAGGGGTCTATGAGGGCGAGGTGCCAACCAGAGCTGGAATCCCGACCCCGATTTCGATTTTCCATCTGCGGATTGGAGATCCGCTGCTGCTCTCTTATGTGGGCTTGGCGGTCCAGGGGCGGAAAGGCTTTAGTCCGCCCGAGCCTTCCGGGGTGGCCGGTTGGCCGCGTTCGATGGTGACCAGGAGTTCGCCGCCCTGGAAGATGGAGACGGAGCCGGTCGATTCGGAGACGGTGATTGCGATGGCGCGGATATGCTGGGTGATGGCGGCGGCTGCCCGGTGTCTTGCGCCGAGTCCGGAGGGGAGATTCTCACCGCCCGATTTGGGGGTCAGGTAGGTGCCCGCGCTCTCGACGACGCCGTCGCCGCGCACGATGAACGCGCCGTCCAGGGCGGCAAATTCCTTGATGGTCTCTTCCAGCCGCGGATCGAGGATATTGCGCTCCGCCTCTTCGTATCCCTTGAATGGGTTGATAACGAGCTGACTGCAATAGGAGCGCAGCTCCGCCCAGTCGCCAACGACAAAGATCGTTCCGACCGGTTTACCCTCGCGCCCCTCCTGGGAGAGCTCGACGGCGAGGGTGATGATCCGTTCCATGACGTCGTGATGGATGGAGGACATGGCGGTGATCGCGGAGATGGGCAGGCCGGCTCGTGCGCTCTCCTGAAAGTGGCCGACCATGATCCCGATCAGCGCGTTCTGATGCGGATCGGCGGTAAGGCAGATGACCGGCTCGGAGTCATGGATGAGGTTGCGCTGACTGGCGAGCATCAATCCGAGATCGACCTGGTTGTCCATGCTGAGGCGGGGCCACGGCATATTCATGACCCCGACGACGCGTGGAATGAGCTCGGGCGGTTCGAATTCCTGGGACGAGACGAGGATGAGTCGCCGTTCCGCATCGAAGAGGTTGAGCAGGCTCAGGTCGTCGAGCGGGTCAACATAGACAAGGACCCGATCGATGAGCAGGGCGGATGCCAGGCTCTCCGCATGAGCGATCAGCTCTGTTGTGATGCGCCACTGTGCGGTGATCTCCCCGGTGGAGGTGCCGGTATCGGCGCTTGGTGGGGAGAGCAGGGTGATGATCTCCCGCGGGGTCCTGGTCGACATCAGTTCAGACCGCAGACTGGGGCGAGAGAGGGTGGACGCCAATTGGCTGAGGATCTGCAGGTGGAGGTTGGGTTTGGAGTCCGAGACCACGACCAGTGCGATGATGTGCACGGTCTCGCCGTCGGCGGAATGGAACTGGACACCGGTGGTGTGTCTGCCGATGGCGATCAAGCAATCCTGTTCCATATCGATCCTGGCGTGCGGCAGCGCGATTCCGTGGCCGATGCCGGTACTGGCGGCGCGTTCGCGCAGCAGGACCTGAATCAGGATATCCTCGGGATCGGTCTGGGGCTGGATATCGGGAGCGACGACCTCACACAGACGCCTGAGCGCCTCCTCCTTGTCGGCGGAGGTGAGCTCAATAATTCTTCCGGCGCTGATGTATGGGCGCAAATCCATGGGTCAGATCCTAACGGCCAGCGAAGGTTTGGTCCAGTCCCACAGAGGCGGAAACTTCGATTCGCCCCATTTTTTTTCGAGGCTTTGGGACTTTACGGTTATGGGGTCCGTATCAGAAAATAGGAAAAGGGAGCAGGCTGAGACCGGCGACGCATTCGTATCTATCCCATAATTCAGGTTTTATGCCACGGCAAGGGGGACAACGCGAATGATGCAGGCTCAAAGGGACATTGTGATTCTCATTCGCCTCTGCGCAGGGCTAGAGGTCGACCGATAAGGTAGCCGCATTCTCACCCTGACCTCACTATCCGGACCCGGAAAGCCTCCCGCAGAGGGCGCGGTGACGTTTTCGGCCAACTTATCGGGGTGGGTAGGTTCCATGCCCTGCAGCCTACTTTTGTGGGGTATTTTTCAGTTATGCCGTTTCACAGGAATCCGATCCGACCGATCCGACCGATCCGACCGATCGGCAACCATTGCCTGGGGGAGCTCGCCTTTTCGGATGACCTCAGGCTATAGCCCATCCGAAAAGGTAGCCGCTTTCCGGACCTGCCCCCTCCCCATTCCCATCCGGAGAGCCTCGCGCAGAGGCGCAGAGGCGCGGTGGCGCTTTCGCCTTGGGAATAGGGGGGGGTATAGGGTCAATGCCCTGATCCATTCTTTTTGGAGCGGATTTTGGGAAAACCGTATTCTGAAGACCAAGGTGGTTGCAGAAAACAGCTCCGATGAATCTGCAATTCCCTATCTCTGTAATCCTCTGCGTTCTCTGCGGGAAGCCACCCCATTCTACCCCGGAGACCTTTCGTTGTGGCCCGATAGACTTTTCGGATAGCCTCAGGCTAGAGGTCGTCCGTAAAGGCCAGTGGCGAAGCAAGATCGGGGTCGGGGTCGCTCTCGGTCTCGGTATCGGAAGAACGCGTGGTGAGATTCAGACATGAGAAACCGGGTGCGCAACCGTATTGTTGCGGTGCTAACCCAACTCGGCAGTGAAGTTTGAGCGGTCCATGCGAGCCAAGTGCCAACGAGAACAGGAATCGATTCCGACCCCGATTCCGATTCAGACAATGTCTGACTGATTGGCAGCCTTTGCTTGGAGGTGGGGCAGAAAGAAACGTACCTTTTCGGACGGTCACAGGCTAGAATGTCGCGAAAATATTAGCCTACCGACTGCACTGCACTAGGGGTGTTCGGCTACTGGAGTCGGACTGTATGGTGGTTGCGGAGCGACGAAAATACGCGAACCCAAAAGGGAATTGAGCCGTGTTGTATGCAGATTCACTATCAGGACTTCTTCGCCGCTCGGGTATGGAATACGGGGATCTTGCGGCCCTTCGTTGTGGCGGCAAGGACTGGTCCTATCGGGCTGTGGATGGGATGGCCGACCGTGTCGCGGGTGCGTTGGTTCGGGATGCGGGTGTGGGGAATGGGGATCGTGTCGGGTTGTATTGCATCAACAGTCCTTATTTCGTAGCCGCCTATTTCGGGATTATCCGGGCTGGTGGGATTGTGGTTCCGATCAACCTCCTGCTGCATCCCGATGAGATCGTTTACATTCTTCAGGACGCTGGAGCGGAGGTGATGATCTACCATGAGGCGATGGAGCCTCAGATGGTACAGGTTCGGGAGCGGATGGGAGCGGCCTTGCGGATGAGTTGGGTTGCCGGTGAGCAGATGGGTGGTGCGGACGCCTCCCTGGATGTGGTCTTGGACCGGGTGACGGCGCTGGTGGAGGATCCGGAGGTTGATCCGGGACAGGACGTGGCGGTCATCATTTACACCTCGGGCACGACCGGCCGGGCGAAGGGAGCGATGTTGACGCATCGCAATCTGCTTTCCAACGTGGAATCGGTGGTTGAGGCCTTTCCGATGGGGGTTGGCGACCGCATCATCACGGTCCTTCCGATGTTCCACGCCTTTGCAGCGACGGCCTGTCTACTGTCCGGGTTACGTTCGGGCGCGACGGTGGTGGCGGTTCCGCGATTTCTGCCGGACGAGCTCTCGGGTGTGATCGAGCGGGAGCAGGGCACGATTTTCATGGGGGTTCCCTCGATGTACGGGGTTTTGGCCAATCTACCGACGGATCGGGCTGCGGACTTCTCTTCGCTGCGCTTTTGTGTCTCGGGAGGGGCGGCGATGCCGGTGGAGGTGATGAAGCGGTTTGAGGCACGGTTCGGGGTATTGATTTACGAAGGTGACGGTCCCACGGAGTGCTCGCCTGTGACCTCGGTGAATCCGATTGATGGGATTCGCAAGGCGGGCTCGATCGGGCTTCCGGTGGGCGGTGTGGAGATGCGGATTGTGGACGATTCGGGCGATGAGCTTCCGGACGGTGAAGTCGGCGAGATAGTGGTTTGTGGGGCGAACGTGATGAAGGGCTACTGGAACCTGCCGGAGGCCACGGCGGAATCGTTCTGGGGGGAATGGTTTCGTACCGGCGATCTCGGGCACCGCGATACGGACGGCTACTTCTACATTGTGGATCGTAAGAAGGACATGATCATCGTCAATGGGATGAACGTCTATCCGCGGCAGATCGAGGAGGTATTATACCGCCATCCGGCGATCCTCGAGTGTGCGGTGGTATCGGATCCCGACCCGTTGCATGGGGAGGTCCCGAAGGCGTTTTACGTGATTCGGCCGGGAATGGAGGTTGAGGATCGCGAGTTGCGCCGCTGGTGCATCGAGCATTTGGGCCGCCACCAGGTCCCCCGCCGCTGGCAACGTTTGGACCAGCTCCCCAAGAATGCGACCGGCAAGATTGTGAAGCGTGAATTGACCCGCCGAGGCGAGGTCGAGCGCGGGCTGAGGACTGAGGGCTGAGGGCTGAGGACTGAGGACTGAGGACTGAGGGCTGAGGGCTGAGGGCTGAGGGCTGAGGGCTG
>CALLYA010000246.1 GCA_937875495.1 uncultured Verrucomicrobiota bacterium | reverse complement strand
CTCTGCGGGAGGCTTTCCGGGTTCGGATGGGGTGGTCAGGTTGAGAATGCGGCCACCTTTTCGGACGGGCTCTAGTCTAGTCTAGTCGATATCGGGTGCGGAGCCGGGGCGTGCGTCGGCGTGTGCGGAGCCCGGTGCCATGGGGTGATTGATTTGGGGGAGCCACCGGCGATGGATTTGGATGGTCTGTTCGAACTCGGGGCGCCCGGCGAGATTGGTCCATTCATTGGGATCATTTCGGTGGTCGTAGAGTTCCTCGGAGCCATCGGCGTAGACGATATACCGGAAGTCCTGGGAACGCACCGCGTGGTTGTTTTGGCCAAAGGTGGTGAGGGCTGGGAATTCCCAGGCGGCGTCGGGTTCGTGGAGCAGCGGAACGAGGCTATGGCCTTCGAGGCCGGTACGCTCGGGGAGGCCGCAGAGCTCGATGAGGGTGGGATAGAGATCGATGAGACCGACTGGGCGGTGACATTGAGCATTCCCGCGGATGCCGGGTCCTGCGATGAGCAGTGGGACCCGTGTAGAGACCTCCCACAGGGAGCGTTTACCCCAGCGCTCCTTGGTCCCTAAGTGAAAGCCGTGATCGCCCCAGAGGACGATCCATGTGTTGTTTGCGTGGGGCGATTGGTCGAGGGCGTCGAGGAGCTTCCCGATCTGTGCGTCCACAAAGGAGACGCAAGCCAAGTAGGCCTGAACGGCGTGGTCCCACTGATTGTTCTCGACGATCCACTGGTGGCGTGGGGCGACGGCGCTCCAGGAGAGGTCCTGTCCGTAGGGGGGGACATCGGACAGGTCGTGCGCAATTTGGGGTGGGAGGAGGATTTGATCACGCGGGTGGAGGTCGAACCAGCGGGGTGGAGCGAACATGGGGACATGGGGTCGGTAGAAACCGCAGGCCAGGAAGAAGGCTGAATGGGGCTGGATTTCCTGGAGTTTCTGCGCGGTCCAGGCGGCGATTTTCGAGTCCGGCATCTCCTCGTCGCGTTCAGGATAAGCGCCCCAGTCCCAGAGCGGATGGGTATGTCCGGCGGAGATGGGGGTGTCAGGGCGCGGACCGAACGCGCCGAAGTTACCAGCGTATTCCTGGAACTCGTCGCGGCAATCGGAATGGAAGATCTTGCCCACGCCGATGGATTGATAGCCATTGGCCTGGAAGTGTTGTGGGAGGGTGACGGCGTCCCGGGTGGCTTCGCATTCCCGGACCTGCGGACTGAGGTAATAGACGCCTGTGGTGGCGGGGTAGGTCCCGGTGAGGAGGCTGACTCTGGAGGGATTGCAGATAGGTGCCTGGCAGTGAGCGTTTGTGAAGGTGACGCCTCTTTGAGCGAGCCGATCGAGATTGGGTGTAGTGCATTGGGGGTGTCCGCCGAGCGGGCCGATCCAGTCGTTGAGGTCGTCGACGGCGATGAAGAGCACATTGGGGTGGGTGGTTGGTTGAGCGTTGGATGCAGCCACTGATGGGGCGCAGAGTAAGCTGAACAACAGGATGTATGCACAACCACGGATCGGAGAGGGTGTCATGGTCGAATCCTCCAGGGGTGAACGGACAGGTGGAGGTTGCCGAATTCGATACGACGAGGTCAAGCCGCGATCGGGGTGGACATGCGTGGCGGGTTGGCTTCGAACCGATTGAACAGGCGTAGCAACTACGTGTTGCGAGGAAAACAGATGGCTGCCGGACTAGGATTCGAACCTAGACTAACTGGGCCAGAACCAGTTGTGCTGCCATTACACCATCCGGCATCAATCAACAGACTTCGGATGATAGGGAGTCGGGATTGCATTGTCAACCCGACGGGGGCAACTCCCTGCATTTTTGGGGAGGTAAGAGGTTGGTGGTGGGCTGTGTGGATTTGTAGAGCTTGCTTTGCCCCTGCACACCAGACCGAGACGGTCTGGCAGGAGCCGGGACGGGAAGTGGTGAGGGAAGGTGTAAGGTGAACAGGAAAGACACGAAGACACGAAGGTCCGGAAGGAGAGAGAGGTATTCTTGGGGGTTGCGGTGATCCCTGCAACTGCCTTGATTCGCTGAAAACGGTCCATCTGGATTATTTCCCAAAAGGTTGGGATCAGGGCACCAGGCGATACCCACTCCCATGGCCAGGTCGAAAACGCCACCGTGCCCTCTGCGGGAGTCCCTCCCCATCCGGAGCCGGAGCCCTTTCGTTGCGACCCAACGGCCTTTTCGGACGGGTGCTAACTGGTACGAAAAGGCCACGTAGTCGATGGAGAGACGATAAACATCGAGTCGTGCATGGTCGAAAGTTGGTTCTGCCATCACGTTTCTTTCGAGTACGAGTACGAGTACGAGTACGAGTACCGTTGCACTGAGTACGAGTACCGTTGCACTGAGTACGAGTACGATTGACTTGGCCCTACCCAACGCTATTACCAGATCGAAAACGCCACCGCGTCTCTGCGCCTCTGCTCGAGCCAGGTGCCAACCAGAACAGGAATTCCGATCCCGACCCCGACACCGATTCTCCTTCAACTGCATTTGGGGATGGTCCGCTTGTTATTTCTGTAGGCTGAGGGGGAGCAGGAGGAGGCGATGTTCGGTGATTTCGGCGGAGGTGGTATTGGGGATGGTGATTGGTGGGGATGTTGAGCGGGACCAGACGGCGAGGTAGGCCTGGTCCTTTTGGGTCAGGTTCTGAGCCATGTGCAGGGCGGCGTGCTCAAGGGTTTCTTCCCAGGGGAGCCGGTGGATGGTGGACAGGATTCCGGTGGTGTGTGGGACGCCGGTGGCGAGCCATGGTAGGTCTTTTTCGGTGGGGGCCGGGGATTGGAGGTGCCAGCTTCGGCCATTGGGTTCGAGGGCCATGAGCTTGAGGATTTCGCCTGGTGGAGGGGCGTTGCCCACGATTTCGATTTGGTCTTGAGTGACGGAGTACTGGAAGCGGGGCAAGGCATTGGAGAGGATTTGCCGGCCGTAGAACGATTTCACCTCACCGTACTTCATGGGGATATCCTGAACGAGGGCGCGATCGGTCTGCATGGGAATCCCGTCGGACTGGGATGGCGAACTGGTGGAGAAGGGGAGAAAGAACCAGTCTTTACCGGTGGCCTGCAGATGGAGGGTTGTGCGGGACGGACTCATCACGACGGCGGTGGTTTCGCAGAAGCCGGTCTCTGGGGCGTTGGGAAAGCATTGGATGATGCTGACGAGTTCGAGGCGCAAACGGGAGGAACGCAGCAGCGCGTGGCTGCCTGCGACCGCGAAGCCTGCGGTCAGCCAGAGAAGCGGCAGGATCCAGAAGAGCTGTCTGGTGCGTTGAGGCTTCCTGCCGAAGAGGAAGTACATGAGCGGGCCGGTGAGGATTGCGTAAAGGATGGTGCCAACAAGGAGGGTATTGGCGGTTGGCAGGTAAAAGATCGGGCGGTGCCGCAGGAGTGGTCGGGCCCAAGTTGTGGAGAAGGGCCAGATATCGGGCGTGCCATAGCCGGAGTAGCGTGTGGCGGTGAGTTTGGAGGGCAATCCGAAGGCGGGACGGATTCCCATCCAGGCTGCGAGGCGGGTTGATGCGGCCTGAGCATCCGGTTCGGGGGTTGGATTGAAGGGATCGAAATGGAGGAGACGGATGGTGCCGAGCCCCCATGGGATATCTGTGAAGGATGGGGATTCGGGGGCGGGCGGTGGGTTCTGATTGAGGGGGAGGAGATCGTTGAGGGTGCGCGGAAGGTTGTTGTGTGCGGCGGGAGTGAGGGCGAGGTTTCCTCCGCCGAGGACCCAATCCAGCAGGGCTTGGGCCTGGGCATCTTGGACAGGAGCGAGGTTTCTGGATGTGATGAGGAGTCCGCTGAAGGGGGTCAGACCCAGGAATCGGTCTGGGAGGTGCAGGGGTGATTCGAGTATCTGAATGGGTTGTTGTTGGTCTGGGTTGTGGAAGAGGGCGCGGGCGGCCCGCAGCGGGTTGATCTCCTCACCGACGATGAGGATGGGGGCGGCACCGTAATGTGACACAGCGGGGAACCGCTGACCTCCCAGGAGCTGGCCGTTGGGCAAGCGCAGGCCGGTTTCCATTTGGCAATGGGCGTGGATACGTTCGCAATAGAGGAAGAATTGTTGGCGTGAAAACGGGGGGAGATCGACGGGGCGTGCGGCGGTTACGGCTGGGGCATCGAACGGGAGCCAGGAGGCTTCGATATTTCCTTGGACGCCGACGGCGTCGGTTTGAATCTCGAAGCGAACGGCGATCCATGTGTCGAGGTTACCGACTCCGGAGAAGATCGGGACTCCGGCGACAGAGACCCCGGGTGGGGCTTGTTCCTTGGAATCGGCCGATGTCACGATCTGCTGGCCGGCGGCCCGTGCCAGGAGAAGTCCGCAGGAGAGTGCGAGAACGATGCGGAGGCAATAGAGCAGGCTCGGTGGAATCCTTGTTGAATTTGGGAATCGACCGTGGGTGTTCATGGGCGTGTGGCAGGCGGGCGGGTGGTATCCCAGGGCAGCCAATGATCCAGAAGCCATTCGGCTGACCAGCAGGCACAGATGAGGGGTGTGGGTTTACGGGTCAGGATGGGTGCCTTGAGAGCGGAAACGGCGGAGGCGAGGGGTGCGATGAGCGAATCGGGCAGGGGCGGCGGGGTTGGGCTTGGTCGTTTCTGAAAGAGGATATGGTCGGGAGTGCGCTCCTGAAGTGTTGTGAGGATGCCTCCTCGGAGTCCGCCGGTGAGGTCGTAACGCCCGGCAAACGAAGGTGTTTCCAGGATCAGCTCTGCCGAGCCGGACCACTGGTCAATGGGGGTTGAGGGGTAGCATTGGACGCCGAATTGGGAGGAGCTGTTGAAGGGCACGATACGAGCGGCGGGATCGACGGCGCAAGCCGAGGCCAGTTGCACGGTCGAGATGGCGCGTGTGTTGAAGGTCCTTTCCAGGATCCGGTGTTCGAGGCCGGAAGCGACCATACCTGATGCGAGGATGTACTGGTCGGGATCGCCGAGTGGTTTGAGGCGAACGGGGGTTCTGGCATGCCAGAACTGGTCAATGGAGACTTGCATTCCCCGTTCACCGAACCCGTCCAAGGGTTGGAGGAAAATCGGTTCCGCGGCCAGGGCGAGGAGCATGGGCGGCTCGAGGACACCGAGGACGCAGGCCTGTTCGGCCATGGCCTGATCGAACATATCGAGGGCGCGGAGATAATCGGATGCGGCAACAGCGAGGGCGGGTGCGGTTGTTGTTGGCGCCAAGGGTGCCCAAGACAAGACCATGGTGCCTCCTGCGCGCAGGTTTCGACGCCGGGAGACGGGATCCATGAGCGGCCGCTGGACGGTCACGGCGATCTCCCATGGGAGGGTGGAGCGGCAGATCAAGTCTCGGGCGACGTTGGGCGCGCGACCGGGCAGATTCCAGCGTGGGTGTAGGCGAACGAGGTATTGGGCCAGGTGATTGGGTGGCGAGGAGACGGGTTCCGCCTGGGGGGTATCGGCATCGACGGCGTCCAGGGTGAGGAAGGGTGGGAAGAGGCCGGCCATGGGGAGGGGGCCGAGGCTGACCCCACCCTCGGTGGTCTCGAGTGCGAAGGCGAGGCGCAGGGTGAGTCCTTCAGGGATTTCGCTGAACTCGGCGAGCCATGCACCGACGGAGTAAGGGGGGGCTTGATCTCCTGAGGTGGGGGTGGATGGATTGGGGATCGGCTGAGTCTTTGAGGAATCGAGGACTTGGCCCCAGGCGAGCTGATCGGCGGCGGTGAGTTCATCCCACGGCTTGTCGCGCCACTCGGGCAGCGGGATCGGGTTGGGTGGAATGGCGATACGTCGGGTTGGCACGGCCCTGCCAAACGAGGGGTCGACGAACTTCCAACTTCGGGAGTCGGGGTCATGGTATTGCACGGCGATATGTTCCAATCGCAGGCGAACGGGTGGGGTATCGGGTTGGGTCTTGACCAGGACGGCAGGCCGGCCTTCCGCGGCGGTGATTTCACCGGCCTGCGCGAGGTCGGTCGTTTGCCAGATCCGGGCGGCGCCGGTGCGATCGGTGGAGATTGAGAAGTAGATGAAGCGTGCAGGAATCTCGCGTGCCCGCAAGAGAGCGACCAAGAGGGCGGCCTGATCAAAATCGGAACCGGTCCGACGGGAAAGGGTGGTGAGGGGGTGGTATTGGAAGCCGAAGCCTGGTTCGAGGGCGATTTTGTTCTGGACGAACTCAATGATGGCGTCAGCGTTGGCCCATTGTCGGGCTTCGTTCTGCAGACGACTCCAGGCTGTTGCCCAGAGCGGGTCGGTGGCTGTGTCGTCAGGACTGGGTGGGATGTATGGCTGCAGGTGGACCGGTCGCACACGGTTCCCTTGATCCGCCGGGGGGCGTGGTTGTTGTAAGATCTTGGGGCTGACGGGGCGCAGTGGGTTCTCGAGATCGATCCCGTTTCTGCGTAGTTCTTGAGCGATCCAGGCGAGCATCGCGCGCGCGGGCTGTTCACGTTCCGCCTGGGGGGCTTTCGCGAGCTGGTCGAGCAGAGCGAGGAATTGCTGTTCGTAGACGGTTTGCGCTGCTGTGAACCCGGCATGGCGGGATTGGAGGGGGCCGCTGGGAAGTTCTGCGCCCCGTTCCTCGAAGGCGCGTTTGAGGGTACGCATGGCCTGTTCGAGTTCGGTACGGAGGGCGGTGATTTCGGACTGTTCGAGGACCCCTTGGGCGGGCATGCCCTTGAGTGCCAGTGCGGCCGCTTCCTCGACCAGACCGGTATACAGGAGGATGTTGGGTTCGAGGTCGCGTGCGCGAGAGGTTGTTTGCGCCGGTAGGTGGAGGACGCAGCTCCCTATGAGCAGAAAGGTGCCGAGGAATGCGATCGGAGATGTGCGATACACGGTATTCATACGGCTGCCTCTTTCGGGCGTGGGGCCATGCCACGTCCTGGGTGCTTGATGGCAACGGAGCCGGCTGCGCCTGATTGGGGTCCTTGCCTCCTTCCGGCCGGGGTCGAGAGGAGGTCCTGAGATCACCTTAGGTCAGGACCCCTCGATTCAGCAACGGTCTTTTGTGAGAAGTGGGGGGAGGGAAATGGGCGATGGTGGGGTTGTGGGGTTGTGGGGGTGTGGGGTTGTGGGGGTGTGAACGTTTGGGCAGGCATATTCCAGGCCGAACCGC
>CALLYA010000245.1 GCA_937875495.1 uncultured Verrucomicrobiota bacterium | reverse complement strand
GGAGGGGGGAAAAGGGACCTACATCGGAGCCGTTTTCAACAACTGCCTTGGTCAATTGAATCGGTATCACTGAAAATAACCCCAAAAACAGTAGGCTGCAGAGCATGGAACCTACCACCCCAATAGGCAGGTCGAAAACGCCACCGCGCCCTCTGCGGGAGGCTTTCCGGATCCGGATGGGGAAAGCGGCAACCTTTTCGGATGACCTCTAGCCAGACCGTCTCGGTCTGGTGTATGCAACAGGCAAAGCAGGCTCTATCATCTTCCACAACCCACCCACACGGACCTCCGACCTCCGACCTGAGACACATGGGTCTCAGACTTCCGGCTCCCGACATGAATCTGCACACCGCTAAAACGCTCGAGTGGAACAAGGTGCTCGATCAACTCGCCTGTTTCACCAAGACCCCAGCTGGTACGGCACGAATCCGCGCGCTCGCACCGCGTACCCAATTTGAGGACATCCGTGTACAGGTCGACCAGATCCGGGAGCTGATCCTGCTCCTCGAACAAGGACGGACCATTCCACTCGATACCCTGCCGGATGTTCGCCCGGCCCTCGCCGGCACCGGCCGGGAAGACGCCGTCTTCGCCTTTGAAGAGCTGCGCGCGCTCCTCCTCTTTCTCGACCAGATCGGCCCCATCCGCGCCTTCATCGATGAGCACGAGCCCCAGGCCTGGGCCGCCGTGGCCGGCCTGATCGAGCCGCTCCAACCCTGTTACGACCTCCGGCGCGCACTCGATCGCACCTTCGATGAGGACGGACAGGTCGCGGACACCGCATCCGCCGAGCTCGGCGACATCCGGCGCGCACTGCGGCAACTGCGGGCACGCATTCAACAGATGTACGACCGCCTCCTGCAAGACCCCAACCTCGCCCCACACCTGCAGGATCAATTCGTCACCATCCGCAACGGGCGCTACGTCATCCCCGTGCGGACCGAGGCCCAGGGCCGCGTGCCGGGACTCATCCACGACCGCAGCGACAGCGGTCAGACCGTCTTCATCGAACCGATGCATATGGTCGAGATCGCCAACCAGATCAGCGATCTCGCCGCTCAGGAACGCGTCGAGCTCCATCGCATCCAACGCGCATTGTCACTCCTCGCGCGCAACGACCGCCCCGCGCTCCTCCTCGATCATGAGCTGCTCACCCAGCTCGATTTCGTCTGGGCGGCCGCCCGGTTCGGGTTCGCCGGGCGCATGACCGCACCCGAGTTCAACACGGCCCATCGAGTGCGCCTCGTCCAAGCCCGCCACCCGCTGCTTCAACACACCCTCGCCGCACTCGACCCACCCCAGGAGATCGTTCCGCTCGACCTCGAAATCGGTGACGATTTCCGAATCCTCGTCATCACCGGCTCCAATACCGGCGGCAAGACCGTCGCCCTCAAAACCATCGGTCTGCTCTGTATGATGGCCCAGGCCGGTCTGCCCGTCCCCGTCGGGCCGGAATCCACGTTCCCCTTCTTCGATCGCATCCTCGTCGACGTCGGTGATGAACAGAGCATCGAACAGAGCCTCAGCACCTTCTCCGGACACCTGCGCCAGATCCGGTCCATCCTCATGAGCGCAACCGACCGGAGCCTCGTCCTGCTCGATGAGCTCGGCGCCGGTACCGACCCGCGCGAAGGCGGTGCCATCGCATGCGCCATCCTGAGTCACTTGCGCGATATCGGCGCCGCCACCCTCGCCACCACACACCTCGGCCAGGTGAAGATCTTCGTGCACGAGAACCCTGACATGCAGAATGCCGCAGTCGAGTTCGATCCCAAAACCCTGCAGCCGACCTACCGCCTCGTGATCGGTCAGCCCGGCTCCTCGCACGCCATCAGCATCGCCCGCCGACTCGACCTGCCCGAGGCCGTACTCGATTACGCGGCCTCCTTCATCGAAGAGGAATCGGCCAACCTGGAACATATGCTGCTCGATATGAACGCCGCACGGGTCAAGCTGCAACAGGAAGTCGCCGAGGCCTCCGCGATCCGAACCGAATCCGCCACGCTCAAAGAACAGCTCAAGACCGAAAAACATCAGCTCAAGGAAGAACGTAAACGCCTCCTTCGCGAGGCCCGCCAGGAGGCACAGAACATCCTGCGCAAAGCCCATCGGCAGGTCGATAACGCGCTCAAGGAGCTCAAACGGACCTCCCAAAGCACCGGCTCCGCCGATCTGGAAGGACTCGATCGAGCGCGGCGCGGACTTCAGGACAAGCGCCGCAAGCTGCAAGAGGGCACGGCCGCCATGGCGCCCTCTGCAGACCGCCCAGCACGCTGGGATGATCTCGTCGTAGGCCAGGCGATCTGGGTACTGCCGTTCGAGGAGACCGGCCAGATCACCGCGCTCCATCCCAATAAAAAACGGCTCACGGCGAGGATCGGCGCGCTCGAGATCGAGCTCGGGATGAAACAGATCGCCCTCGCTTCGGGTCAGCCCGCACTCGAGCCGCCAGCGCCCCCGAGAACCACCCCGATCCCTGGTCCGCGCGAGCCGCTCCCCTCCGAGCTCAATCTGATCGGCATGCGGGTCGAACCCGCCCTCCATGAGCTCGAATACTATCTGGAACAGGCCGGCTTGACCGCCACCCCACAAATCCGCATCGTGCATGGATACGGCACCGGTCGCCTGCGAAAGGCAGTCGGTGAATTCCTGCACACACACCCGATGGTCGCATCCTTCCACCACCCGCCCCAGGAACAGGGAGGACAGGCCATCACCATCGCCGTTCTTAAGTAAGTGATCCGCCCCATTCCCCACCGAGGCTCAGCATCATGCGAACACGACGACGGCTTCACCCCCGCTTCTCCGGGCTCCTGACCGCCCTCGCCCTCGCTGCCTTTTCCGCTCTCGGTTCCGATGGCGAACCACAAAAGGACTTCCTCCCCGGCTGCGCACACTACGGCAAACCGGTTCTCGTTCAACGCGTGCGCCACCCGCTCCTCTCCGAGTCCAGCGGGATCGTCGCGAGCCGCAAACACCCCGGCATCCTCTACACCCACAACGACTCGGGCTCGCCTCCCATCCTGTTCGCCTTGCGCACCACCGGCGAGATCGTCGCCACCTACCAGCTCCACGGTGCCTCCAATATCGACTGGGAAGACATCGCGATCGGACCCAGTCCGTCCGGGATCGGGCACAGCCTATACATCGGTGACATCGGCAACAACGGGCGCAATCGAAACGTCCTGACCGTTTACGTCCTGCCTGAGCCTGACTTGCCCCCGAAGACCGAAGCGAATCGTATGCCGCTCATCCCCGTCGCCTGCGCAGCTATACAGCTCCAGTTCCCAGGCCCCGTCTCCGATTGCGAAGCGATGGCGGTCCACCCCATCAGCGGCGCTATTTACCTCGTCACCAAGACCGGCTTGCTCGATCGTCCCACGGTCCTGCGCGCCGATCCGCCGTTCCAACAGGAGACCCCACACCTTCTCACACCCGTCGTTCAGCTGCAGTTACGGGGCGATGCCGCCGTGACCGGCATGGATGTCCATCCGGTCGGCACACGCCTCCTCATCCGGACCTACCGCCGCGCCTACGAGTACATCGCCGGCAAACCCGAGGAGTTCGAGCTCAGATTGCAACAGCCGCCACGAATCCTCTCCTCGATCGGACCCACAGGTCAGTCCGAAGCCATCTGTTACAGCACCGACGGAGAATCCATTTTCTTTTCCGCGGAAGGTCAGCCCATGCCGCTCTATCACACACCTTGCCTGGATCACCTCCCTCGCGACCTCATCACGGAAACTGCAAATGCAGTACCCACGGCCCCACAACCATCTGGAAACTGAGCAATGGCAATCGCGTCCAACACATTCCTGCAAAAATATCACATCTTTCCCTTCGCCAAAGAGGGCGCAAAGGCATTGATCTGTCTCAGTTACCCGCTACGCCGGAGGCTCGGAGCCGTCGACCGGCGGATCATCAGCGAGTACATGGCTAGGCATGAGGTCCGAAAACTCCATATCGGCTGCGGCGACAATCGCCTCGAGGGCTGGCTCAATTCAGACTACTTCCCCAGCTCGTCCGCCCTGCTCAACCTAGACGCCACCGGAAAATTCCCCTTCCCCGATGCCTCGTTCGACTTCATCTTCAGTGAACACATGATCGAGCATGTCCCCTATTCAGGCGGCCTGAACATGCTCACCGAGGCGCACCGCGTGCTCCGCAAGGGAGGCGTGCTCCGGATATCCACCCCCGATCTCGCCTTCCTCCTCGCCCTGTTCCAAGAGCAAAAGTCCGAGCTGCAGCAGGAATATATCGCCCACGAAACCAATACCTTCATCGCCGACGCACCCGGCTACAGCGAGACCTTCGTCTTCAACCGCTTCGTCCGCTCCTGGGGCCATACCTTCATCTACGACGAAAAAACCCTACGCGCCGCAATGCAGACCGCCGGATTTCACGACCTCGAACGCTGCGAGCTGCGCCAGAGCAAGCACGCCCCCCTCCGCGATATCGAAAATCGCTCCCGCGTCCCGGAAAAGTTCCTCCGCCTCGAAACCATGACCATCGAAGCAACCAAGTGAGGGTGACTTCCTGGTATTCCGACGAAATCGAAATCGAGCTTGCTTCCCCATCTCTACCTTTTCGGACGGCCTCTGGTAAGATCATTCCT
>CALLYA010000244.1 GCA_937875495.1 uncultured Verrucomicrobiota bacterium | reverse complement strand
CTCTGCGGGAGTCCTCCCCATCCGGATCCGAAGACCTTTTCGGACGGCCTCCAGCCTTGCCCTTATGAACCATGCGGCGAACAGGATCCAGTGCGGAAAACGCTTTCCTTTTGAGGCCTGGAGTGGGAGAAACAGGGGACTGGATTTGGAATCCGCAACCGTGTCGATCTCGTTTCAGCCATCTGCTTTCATCAGGAGAGAGGAGCCTATGCCCACACCACCTACCCGCTGCCAGAGAATCACGCGCCGCGATGTACTGCGGAGCGGCGCAGCCTTGGCCTTCACCCTCGGCCATGTTGGCTCCACGGTTCGTGGAGCGGATGCGCCTCTGGAGCCGATTCGGGGCAGGGGCACCCAGCCGTGGCCGGTGAGTCTGAACACGAGTACGATTCGTGGGCACAAACTCCCTATTGAGCAGACCATCACGCTTGCTGCGCAAGCCGGGTATGCCGGGATCGAACCTTGGCCCAATGAGATTCAGGACTATCTCGATGGGGGCGGGACGCTCGCCGAATTGAAGCTCCGCTTGGATGATGCGGGTTTAAAGCTCACCGGAGCGATTGCCTTTTTCGACTGGATGTCGAGCGATGCTGAGCGCCGCGCGCGTGCGATGGCTGACGCGGAGCGGCAGATGGAGCGGCTCGCGGCATTGGGCGGTACCCATATCGCAGCGCCCCCGAGTGGAGCGGACGCCTCGACCGATCTGCTTTGGGCTGGAGAGGCGTACCACGCCCTTTTGGAGTTGGGGGATCGAACCGGGGTCGTGCCCGCGTTGGAGATCTGGGGGTTTGCTCCGGTCTGTAAGCGTTTGGGTGAGGCGGCGATGATCGCCCTGGAGGCGCATCATCCGGACGCCTGCATTCTGCCCGACGTGTTTCACCTTCACAAGGGTGGCTCGGACCTCGGTTCTGTGCGCAAATTGGGGCCGGCGATACTGGGTGGGTTTCATATCAACGACTACTCCAAGGAGATTCCCCGCGCGCAGATCAGCGACCGGGATCGGGTCTATCCGGGAGATGGAGACGCCCCGCTTGTGCAGCTCTTTCGGGATCTTCAGGCAATCGGCTATACCGGCCCTGTTTCCGTCGAGTTGTTCAATCCGGCGTACTACGCCCGCCCGGTGGAAGAAGTCCTTTCGACCGCCCTGGCTAAAACGCGCGTGCTCATGCATGAGGCGCTTGGAGACCGCGCATAACCCTTAGCGCCCGGCAGACTCCTATGACAGGTCTCTTACTTCTGCTCTTCACCGTGGTGCCTTTGGTGGAATTGACCCTGATCCTCTCGATTGGAACCCGAATCGGGGTGCTCTGGACTGTCGTGATCGTGTTGGGAACAGGCATCACGGGTGCATTTCTGGCCAAGATGCAGGGACTGCTTGCGATTCAGCGGGTACAGAATGAAATGGCCCACGGGCGGGTGCCCGGCCGGGAGATCCTGGATGCGGTCCTCATTCTGGCGGCCGGACTGCTCTTACTGACCCCGGGATTCCTGACCGATCTGACCGGCTTTTTCCTGCTCCTTCCGTTTGGGCGTGCCCTGGTTCGCGCCTATATACAGCGACGTCTCTCCGCAAAGGTACAGTCCGGAAGCGCCCGGGTGCGCATCATCCATTACGAAGAGTAGCCCGACACCGCTCCTTCGCGGCAGACGCCTCATGAAATACGACCACTTCAACGAGGAAAACCTCTGGAAACCGGGCAGGCTGGCCCAGCGATGTCGGGACCGATTGCATCGAAAACTGGTGAGCGGACTCTCCGTCACCCGCGTGTTCGAGGTCGGACCGGGCCTGGGCGAATTCGCCGATTGGTGCCGAAGGAACGGGATTGTGTACAGGGGGATGGAATCGAACGATCGTCTGCGCGACCGCCTGCTTGCGCAGGGGTATGAGGTCATGCCTGGACGCGCCCCCAGTTTGCCTGCCGAGCTGCCGGATGGGGTGGATGCCATCTTTGCCTCGCACCTGATTGAACATTTGGCCGGCACGGAGGAGGCCTTACAGTTTGTCCAAAACGCGCACGCCCTGCTCTCCCGCTCTGGTGGGCGATGGTTGATCCTGCTCTATCCGGACATTGACCGTTGCCGTGAGATGTTTTGGCAGGACTACACGCACAGCTTCGTGACGACGCGCAAGCGAATCGACGACTTGGTTGTCGATTGTGGATTCCGGGTTCACCGAAGCGGTCGCTACACCGCCTGCTTCTTCCGGACTTCGCGGTTGATTTCCGCGCTGCGCCACATCACGCCGTACTTCCTCTTGCCCCGCAAGATCGCCTGGTTCGCCCGCCTCAGTTATCAGCAGCATTCGTTTACAATCGCGGAACGTAGGCCGCAGGCTACTGGGCCGTAATTAGATCCACAGATGGGAAACAAGGGAAATCGGGGTCGGAATCGGTATCGATGAAAAGCGTGATTCGGCGTGGAATATTTGTGTGCAAACGCCACGATCCCGCCACTGCTCAATTGCTCACACCCTAGCCAGTTGTCGTCCGAAAACCGTATTGGGCCACAACGATAGGTCATCGGGCCCGTATGGGGAGGACTCCCGCAGAGATCGCAGGGGGCGCAGAGGAGTATTGGGAGGGGGGAATGCAGATACGTCGGAGCGGTTTTCTGCAACTGCCTTGGTGGGCCCAGAAACGTACACGTACACAGCGAAGCGGTACACGTTCCCGTACACGAGGATGCGAATGGACTAGAGCACGAGAAGTTGGGAGAGCGTGGACGGGTACGGCTACGGGTTCGGCTACGGGTACGAGGAAGGCGAGGACCAACAAGAGGGTGCCGGCGATCGCGCCTGACCCTTGTCGGTCTGCTGAAAACGGTACATCGAAAAAATTCTCCCCAAAAGGTAGGGGGCAGGGCATGGAACTTACCCACCACCATGGGTAGGTCGAAAACGTCACTGCGCCCTCTGCGGGAGGATCTCCGGATCCGGATGGGAAAGCGTTCTTGGGGCAAGCGGCCACCTTTTCGGACGGGCTCTAGCCCTGCGCTCCCGTCACAGCGGACCATCCGCCCAGCGGGCCGTCTCCCCTTTCTTTCCCATCTGTTTCGGCTGGTTCTTCCTGCCGGGTCAGGGTGGTGTGGTTCCAGGCACTGGCAACAAACCCTTGAGTCGAGGCCGGTTCAGAGCGATGATCAGAGTAGAAGTGATTCAGGAAGAACCGGATGGAGGTAGTGGCCATGGACCGCGTTGGATGGGGAATCATCGGAACGGGCAAGATCGCTGATAAGTTTGTGCAAGACCTCAAACGTGTGCCCCACGCGGACCTGATAGCCGTTGGCTCACGGAGCCAATCCGGTGCGGATACGTTCGGCGGTCGACATGGAATCCCCCATCGGCACGCCCGCTATATCGACCTTTTCCACGATCCGGAGGTCGATATCGTTTACATCGCTGTGCCGCACCCGGGGCATGCGCCGCTTTCGATTCAGGCCATGGCATTGGGCAAGGCGGTGCTCTGTGAAAAGCCGTTTGCGGTGAATGCCCGTCAGGCCAAAGACATGGTTGGCGAGGCCGAGCGGATCGGCGGCTTTTTGATGGAGGGGATGTGGACTCGATACCTGCCTGCGATGCGCCGGGTCAAGGCACTGATCGAGGAGGGCAGGATTGGTTCGGTCTGTTCGATCGAGGCCAACTTCGGATTCCTGGCACCGGAGGATCCTGATGGGCGATTGTTCGCCTTGGAACTCGGCGGAGGTGCGCTCTTGGATGTGGGGGTCTACCCCGTCTCGCTTGCGGTCGGTTTGCTGGGCGCTCCGGATACGATTCACAGCTGGGCCAAGATCGGCACGACGGGCGTGGACGAGAACTGTTCCGCGATCTTGGGCTATCGCAATGGATCGCAGGCGATCATCCACGCCTCCATCCGTCACAAGACCTCCCAACAGGCATGGATTTGTGGGACCCGTGGACGGATCCTCATCCATGCCCCCTGGTGGAGGGCGAGTCATGTCTCCGTGTGGACCGGTGAGGACCCTGTGGAGGAAACAGCGGAGGTCCCGTTCGAAGGCAACGGCTTTCAATTTGAGATCGAGGAGGCGATGCATTGCCTTCATGAGGGGCGGTCAGAGAGCGCAGCCATGCCTTGGTCGGACAGTATCCGGGTGATGGAGGTGTTGGACCGGATTCGGGGGCAGTGGGGGTTGCGCTACCCGGAGGACCGCGCGTGAAGCATTTCCGGGTGGTTCCCTTGACTCTCGAACCATGAGGTCCATATTCCACGGCTTCGAAGTATGATCGAAGGCGTATGTAAGCCCGCTTTGTCAGCTGATGCCGGCGAGTGTACATCACCTCCGGGCCTCGGCTTGTGGGTTCACCGCTTACACGATGCATGCGCCTTCACGAATCCCACGGCCGTCGATTTCGGGATGGTGCACATCGATTTTGAACACCGTCGGTACCCAGGAGACCGGGTGGGGCTCTCCGAGATGCACTCTCATTCCAAGGTAGGCAGGTGGGACGGGCATGAGTGACCGATTGTTACAGCCGGAGTTGGTTTCGGTATTGCGGGAAGGCTATTCCCGAAAGTTGTTTCTTCAAGATTTGTCTGCTGGTCTGATCGTGGGGATTGTTGCCTTGCCTTTGGCGATTGCGTTTGCCATCGCCTCCGGGGTCAAACCGGAGCAGGGGCTTTACACGGCGATCGTGGCGGGTTTTATCATTTCAGCTTTGAGCGGCAGCAGGGTCCAGATCGGGGGCCCGACCGGGGCGTTCGTGGTCCTGGTTTACAGTGTTGTGCAGAAGTATGGATTCGACGGACTTGCCACAGCCACACTGCTGGCGGGGGCGCTGCTCGTTCTGATGGGGCTGTTCCGTTTCGGTGTGCTGATCAAGTTCATCCCGTACCCGGTTACGGTGGGGTTCACCACCGGGATCGCGTTGATCATCGCCTCCTCCCAGGTGCGTGATGCGTTGGGTCTCACGATGGAGGGTGTCCCTGCTGAGTTTGTTCAGAAGTGGATAGCGTACGGCCGAAATATCGGAAGCTTTCAATGGGCGCCCCTGATGCTCTGTGTCATCACGGTCTTGATCATCGTCTATTGGCCCCGTACGGGTTCACGAATGCCGGGATCATTGCTCGCGATCGTGGGAACGACCGTTCTGGCCTGGGTGATGAAATTACCGGTTGAGACGATCGGCAGCCGATTCGGCGCGGTTCCGACGCACCTTCCGGCCCCGAGCCTGCCGAATATCGAGTGGTCGCTGCTGCCGGAGTTGGTCTCTCCGGCGATTGCGATCGCGCTCCTGGCCGGCATCGAATCGCTGTTGAGCGCGGTGGTGGCGGACGGGATGACAGGGCGGCGGCATCATTCGAACATGGAGCTGATTGCGCAGGGGGTCGCCAACCTGATCTCCCCGATATTCGGTGGGATCCCGGCGACCGGGGCGATCGCCCGGACGGCGACCAACATCAAGAACGGTGGAATCACGCCGATTGCAGGCCTGATTCATGCCGTCACGCTGTTGTTGATCATGCTTGTTGCCGGCAAGTGGGCCGCGATGATCCCGCTGGCGACACTCTCCGGGGTCTTACTCGTGGTCGCCTTTCACATGAGCGAGTGGCGGCTGTTTTTGAAGCTCTTCACCAGCACCAAGAGCGACACATCCGTTCTGCTTGCGACCTTTCTCCTGACCGTCTTCGTCGATTTGACCGTGGCGATTCAGGTGGGCGTGGTCTTGGCATCCTTCCTTTTCATGCGCCGCATGGCCGAGGTTACGCAGGCTGGTTATATCACGCAGATGTTGCATTACGAGGACGAGCCGGTGGACCTCAATCCGATGGCCATACGAGAGGTCCCTTCCGGTGTGGAAGTGTTTGAGATCAACGGCCCATTCTTTTTTGGTGCCGCCGACAAGTTCAAGAGTGCCCTGAAGGAGACTTCAAAACGGCCAAAGGTCCTGATCTTTCGCATGAGACGCGTATTATCGATGGACGCGACCGGGCTGAAAGCCCTGGAAGAGTTGCATGACAGCACGAAGCGTGAGGGCACTCTACTGGTCCTTTCTGGGGTGCACACCCAGCCGTTGACCCTGATGACCCGTTCCGGGTTCCTGGACGATGTCGGCGAAGAGAACGTCTTCGGGAACATTGATGACGCCTTGAATCGGGGACGCGAGGCCCTTGGCCTGCCGCCTGCCGAGCCGGTCGCAAGGGTCCCGGAGGTCCGACGCGAGATGGTCGACCAGAACGGCAACGGCAACGGTAACGAGACGGGGAGAACCTCGGATTGACCGGATCGTAATGCGATCCGCAGACCGGGAAGAACCGGGGGGGCGGAATCGGGATCGATGGCAAGCGTGATCCAGCGTGGATATCCGCAATCAAGCGTCCACGATCCCGACGCCGCTCCACCGCTCGGCTGCTCCCCCCCTAGCTAGAGCCCGTCCGAAATTTCAACCTGACCTCCCCATCCGGACCCGGAAAGCCTCCCGCAGAGGGCGCGGTGGCGTTTTCGACCTACCAGTGGAGGCGGGTAGGTTCCATGCTCTGCACGCAACATTTTTGGGGAATTTTATAGATATCGTGTTTCAACAGGCCAAGGCAGTGGCTGATAACTGCTCCGATGCAGCTGCATCCCCCCTCCCATTCCCCCTCTGCGCCTCTGCGCGAGTTCTCCCCATCCGGATCCGAAGACCTTTTCGGACGGGTTCTAGCTAGACGCTGTCCGAAAAGGTCAATGGCGAAGCACGATCGGGGTCGGGGTCGCTATCGGTCTCGGTATCGAAAGTACGCGGGATGGGATTCGGACACGAGAAACCGGCTAGCAAATCCGTATTGTTGCGGTACTGACACAACTCGGCAGCGAAGTTTGAGCGGTCCATGAGGACAATGCGCCAACCAGCAAAGGAATCGATTCCGATCCCGATTCCGACCCCGATTTATGCAATGGTCTGACTGATCAGTAGCCATTGTCTGGTGGTGACGCCTAAAGGAGCATGCCTTTTCAGATGGCCTCATGCTAGAGCCCGCCCGAAAAGGTCGCCGCTTCCAACCTGTCCTCTCCATGCCCATCCGGAAAGCCTCCCGCAGAGGGCGCAGCGACATTTTCGACCAACCTATCGGGGTGGGTAGGTTCCATGCTTTGCAGCCTGCTTTTTCGGGGTATTATTCAGTTATACCGTTTCAGTAGATCAAGGCAGTTGTTGAAAACGGCTCCGATGTAACCCCTCCCAATAAACCTCTGCGCCCTCTGCGATCTCTGCGGGATACCTCCCCAGTGGATCGTTCGGGGAGTGTGGGGCATCTGCCGAAGGACAACCGATGTGCACAAAGAAACGGCCCTCGCTCGTGAGGAGCGAGGGCCGATTCTTTGGCCGGAAACCCAGGGCAGCGGAGGAGCGTTTGGGTTTGCTCCTCATGAATGCTGGGCGCTTGGATCTCTATTCTGCTGCCGGTCCGGGCATTTCGGAGTAATCGGGAAGGTACTGTTCAACCTCGCTGATGGGCTTACGTTCTGGGTAAACGAACTTCCAATCCCGCGTCTTGGTCGCGCCGCAATTCGGACATTTCGGACTGCTGATCCGCTTGTCCTTGCTCATGGCGGTGCCATACTCTTGGAACCGGGCGTCGCCCTTGACCTTGACCAGAGGAACGCCGGAGGAGGGCGTCATCCGGTATGCCTCAAAGATGGTTTGGCACTCGGGGCATTGCAGTTTCATCCCGATCAGGAGATTGCTGTTGTCGGCGGGGTCGACCATCTTCGCGGGATCCGCACTCTTGGGTGCTTCTAATTCGTAATCGGATTTATCGCTGACCCAGTAGACCATGGAGACCATCTCTTCATTGGACTTGACGGCGCGTTTCGTGATGAAAAAGCCAGCCAGGCCAATCAAGGCAATCAGAGCGATAATTGCCAGTGGATTTTGTTTTTCTTCAGCCATTTTCCCACTTTCCTTTGCGTAAGTTTTCGCGTTTGCACCCCTAAAGTTGCCGTAGGGCTTGGTCGCGGTCGAGGCTCTTCAGCTCCGGCCGGAATGGGGAATCGCCCCTCCGAGCCTCGTAACATATTCCCGAAGACAGGCCTGCTAATCCAGGATATTTTCAAAAAACTTCGAATCCGCGGGAATACCGAACAAAGGGTCGGTCAGTTGCCGAACGTCATCGACTGGCCGATCGGTCCAAATCGATCCTCATTGATCGTCATTCCAAACGGTCAGGTCGCACAGTTCCCACCTGCTCCAGACCTGATCATGGGTACTGGATCCATAGTGGCCGTCACAGTAGATGAAGTTGGCCTTGCCGGAGTGGCGGTCGGTCATGTGGTCATCCGCCGAGTTCCACACGCAGTAGCCGTCATTGGGTGCCTTTTCTTCGAAGAGCATGATCCGATCGCTCGGACGGCGGATCTGGGTCATTTTCATCGCGGAGATGGTCCCCCCACCGCAGTCACCTCGGTTGATCTGGTGGTTGATGGAGTAGCTGAAGTTCCGGGTGCCGGGACGGCTGAGGCGGCCTCCACCTAGGATTTCACCCTTGTCGCTTGGGCACAGCATGACCTTCGGATTCTCGCCCTGGGCGCCAACATAGGTCACCAAAGCGCCGATGTTGAAGTCCGCGATGAAGTCCGCCCGCATCGTCCATGCAAAATGTCTGTTGGCTTCGACGTTGCTTGTCTCTCTGCACGGGCCCTTTGGGAGCTGGTCGTCGTTGTCGGTGGCATAGGTGATCATCGCCAAACCCAATTGCCGTTCCTGATTCATGCAGGAGATGGCGCGCGCCTTTTCACGGGCATTGGACAGGGCCGGCAACAGCATGGCGGCCAGAATGGCGATGATGGCAATCACAACCAACAACTCGATGAGGGTGAATCCCTCGTTCTTGTAGTGCTTTCCTGTGAACATAGTTATCTTTCCCCTGGGTGGAACCCCTCCTGAGCTCCGCTAGACTGCATGGTTCGTAGAGATGTGCGAAATCTCGCTCACACCTCTCTGCCCGCCGGAATGATCTTGTCGTATTGGAGGGAGACCGAACAGCATTCAGTTGCCTCCCCGTATTGTTGCTCGCTCCTGTTCGTTTCGGGAACGGTGTGGATCGATCTACTCCCCTGGACCAGAGCGGTAGAAGGATGTGACAGGATCCTTTATGTCGATTTTTTAAAAGAATGGGTAGCTCCTTGGCAAGACGAATCGTTTTTGTTTTCTCAAAACCGGATTTGCCTCACAGGTCATCTGGATTGCATTCGCATGTCCGGCGCATCATTTTCGCCTTCTCATATGAATACGGAACATCAACATGCCGTGGCCCCAGGCCTGGATCATCGTCTTTGCAGGTCGGGCTCTGGACCGGACCTTGCAGTAGCCACCATGCCGTGGGCCCGAAGTGTCGCATTGGGCCTTTGGTGGGCTGCCGGGGCCCGCCGGGAATCTGAACTCGAATGCGGCATTGCCCATTGTATCGAACACATGCTGTTCAAGGGTACGCCCACTCGTTCCGCGCACCAGATCAATGTCGAGATCGAGCGCTTCGGCGGTTCCCTAAACGGGTTTACGGGCGAGGAAATGATGTCAATCCAGGTTCGGGTCCCCGCATCGTTCTGGCGTCAGACGCTCCGGATCCTTTTGGATATTGCACAGGCATCCTCATTCGACCCCGAGGAGCTGGAGTCGGAGCGGGAGGTGATCCTGGAAGAGATCTCGATGGTGGTGGATCGTCCGGACTACCTGGCTCAGGAACTGCTTGAAACGGCGCTCTGGCCGGGGCATCCGTTGGGTCGACCTTTGACCGGAACCGCAGAGACCCTGGCGTCGATTCGTTCCGAGGACCTGCATCGGTGGTACCGGCAGCAGCTTTGCGCCAGCGGTGTTTGGGTGACCGCGGCCGGGCCGATCACACTGGACGAGGTTCGGGACGTGGTAGATGGCAGCATCGAACGATGGCCTTCACCTGGCGATCGACCGCCGGCGGGGATGGTGCCGGCTCCTGCATTTGAGCGCTTCGCGCCGACCGTCAGGGCACAGCAGCGTACGTTTGAGCAGGTCCACATCAATCTTGGATTCCCTGCCTTTTCTGAGTGCGACGAGCGGCGGCATGCCCTCCGGCTCCTCAATTTCATCCTGGGTGAGGGGATGAGCAGCCGCCTCTGGTACGAACTGCGCGAGTGCCACGGATTGGTCTATCAGATTTCGAGCGACGCATCCACCCTCTCCGATGCCGGATCCTTCAGCATCCAACTGGCCACGGACGCCGATCAGGCGACGGAGAGCTTGGCCATTGTTGGTGCTCAGCTGCGTCGGATCATGGCCGAGCCACCGTCCGAGGAAGAGCTCTCCCGAGCCCGGGAATACGCCTCTGGACAACTCGAGCTGGGATTGGACAGCACGCTGGCGCAGGTCAATTGGATGGGTGAAGACCTTCTTGCCTACGACCGTGTTCTTTCGATCAGCGAGCAGATTGAGAGTCTGGAGGCGGTCCGCGGCCAGGACCTGGTCGAGATCTGTCGCCTGATGTTCCGCAGAAATCAGCTGGCGATCGGTGCGGTCGGGCAGGTGCCGAGCCAAGACGTGATGATTGATGCGCTCGGCCTCGAATGAGCCGGCGGTCCATCCGCTGACGGTTCTTCCGGCCGGGGTTTGATCGATGGGAGTAATCAGGGAGATTGTACACTGAAATCCCCGACTGCATGATCGCGGATCGGCGTGTTCGATCGGGGCCCGGCTTGATGCGAAGGAGGAATCCAAGTTGTCACCACAGATCAATTTCGTGATGGGCGCAGTCACCGGATTTCGCAGGTGGTGTGGTCTCCAGCCCGAGGTCTTGGCGTTCGCGCCCGGACGTGTGGAGATCCTGGGCAACCACACCGACTACAATGAGGGGCTGGTCATGTCTGCGGCGTTGGATCGCGGCATGCGTCTTGTGGCCGCCCGACGAACGGACCGCAGGGTTCGGCTCGCATCCAGCATCCTGGGCGAAGCCCCGGAGTTTTCGGTCCGCGACGAGATCGTCTTTGACGAGCGCACCCCCTGGACCAATTACATCAAGGGCGTGCTGGCAGAGTTGAAGAAGGCGCAGATCCCGCTGCGGGGGGCGGACGTTTGGATCGACGGCGACATTCCGGTCGGCGGTGGCATGAGCAGTTCCGCCGCGCTGGAGGTTTCGACCGCTCGCCTCTTTCTCGCTCTGGCCGACAAAGAGTTGTCGGCCTGGGAGATCGCCCATTTATGCCGCCGGGCCGAGAACGAGTTCGTCGGCGTACAGTGCGGAATCCTGGATCAATTCAGCTCCGTTTTCGGGCAAGCGGGGCATCTCTTATGGCTGGACTGTCGAAGTCTCGAGCATGGCGCATGCCCGGCCGGCACCGGCATTGAGCTGGTGGTCGCCAACAGCATGATGAATCATCAGCTCAGTGACGGCGGCTACAACGCCCTGCGCGAGAGCTGCCAGCGTGCGGTGGCCCATTTCCAATCGATGATCACCGATCATCCGGTCACCGCCCTGCGCGATGTCTCGGTGGAGGAGTGGGATCGCTTCAAGGCCGGGCTACGGGAAGAGGACCAGCAGCGTTCCCAGCATGTGGTTGAGGAGATCCGTCGCGTCGATTTGGGGCGAAAAGCGTTGATGGACGGGGATATTGAGGGTCTCGGGCGGCTGATGTTTCAGAGCCATGCCAGCTCTCGTGATCTCTTCGGGAACAGCTGCAGGGAACTCGACCTGCTGGTCGAGATCGCCTCTGAATGCGAAGGCGTTCTCGGCGCGAAGCTGAGCGGGGGTGGCTTTGGCGGTTGCATTGTGGTGCTTGCCCGGTCCGATGCCGCAGGCCGAACCGCGGAGACATTGCGTGAGCGGTTCCTTGCCCAGACAGGTACCCGCCCGGAGGTGAATCGGTGCCGGATTGGAGAGGGCGCTGCCGTGGAGACCGATCTGGGGCGGGAGAATTGAGGAGTGTGGGTGCGAGGGCGTGAAGGGCAGGGATCGATCCCGCCAGACACTGATCGGACTGATCGGGAGCTATTGCCTGGGGGCCGAGACCAGAAGGATTGTGCTCTTTCAGAGGATCTTTAGCCACAGAGGGCACAGAGTTCACAGAGAGATTCTTCCTCTTGCCATCGGCGGG
>CALLYA010000243.1 GCA_937875495.1 uncultured Verrucomicrobiota bacterium | reverse complement strand
GGTTGAGGGAGGGGGGCGACCGGGGCGGAGTCGGGGGTCGGGTAGAGGATAGCGCGGCCTTTTTGTTGCCGATCGAGCTGGGTGAAGAGGGTGCGTGCGGTGGAGGGGTGGTCGATGAGGATGGTTTGGAGCGCATTTCCTAGGGCGGCTTCGATCGCCCGGTTGAAGCCGTCCGCAACGACGAGTTGGGTGGCGAGTGTGCCGCGGAGGACTTCCGTCCCGGGAATGCCCTCCAATTCGTGTTTCAGGATGGCCTGCGCACCCTTCTGGAAACCTTCGAAGGCGGCCTCCAACTGTTCGAACACGTGCAACCGTGATTCGAATTGGCCGATCTGCTCTCGGATCCTGGCCAGTTCCTCCCGAGCAGCCTCTTGGTTCTCGCGTGTCTGTTCCACGGCCGCCTGTGCGGCCTGCACCTGTTCCTCGGCCAGGCGGTGTTCGGCCTGTGCGCTGGTGTGAGTGTGGATAGCTCCGTCACGGACCGCCTGTGCCGCGGCCAGGGCCTGTTCATGCTCGCTGCGCTCGCGCTCCAGCCGTTCCAACCGCTCCTGAAGTCCTCGCAGTCTGGTCTCGCCCTCGGCGATCTGGTTGTGGGTGATGGAGAGGGTGCGCTCTTTGTTGAAGAGGGCGTCGCGCAGGTGGATGAGCTCATTCTGCAGGGCGTTGAACCGGTCGCGCAGCTGTTGAAGTCCGAGCTGTTGCTCTTCGAGGCCTTCCTTGTTTTCCTCGACCTGCAGTTGGAGTATCGCCTGTTGCTCCCTGAGGTGTTCCAGGAGCTGTTGGAGTTCGGCCTTGCGCTCGGTGGAACCGGAGATGTCATCGGCGTGTCTTGCCGCCAGTTCCTCGAGCTCGTCGATACGCTCCTGATTGACCCGTAGTAGGTTCTCGTTTTCGTTGCGCTGTGCGTCGAGCTTTCCGCGCTGCTGGCGCAGATCCCCGAGTGCTTCCTCGATTTGATCGAGATTGGAACGGAACTCGTCGAGTTGGTCCTCCTTGTTTCGGAGTCCCTGTTGACTCAACTCCAAGCGTGCCTCTAGGGTTGTCGCTTCCGAGGTGAGGCGCTCTTCGCCCTGGGCAAGCTCGTCATTGCGATGCAGGACCCACGTCCACTCGAGACCGCGTTTCCGTTCGGTCAGCTCCTGATGTCGGAGGGCCTTACCGGCCTGTCGCTGGAGGCTGGTCTTGCGACGTTCGACCTCGGCAAGGACGTCGTTGAGGCGCAGGAGGTTGTTCTCGGTCGCGGCGAGTTTGCGCAGGGCCTCGTTGCGCCTGGATTTATAGCGTGTGATTCCGGCGGCCTCTTCGAAGACCAGGCGGCGCTCTTCGGGGCGGCTGCTCAGGATCTGATCGATCTTGCCTTGGGCCATGATCGAGTACGCGGTTCGCCCTATACCGGTGTCGGCGAAGAGGTCCTGGATATCCTTGAGACGGCAGGGCGTCTTGTTGATCAGGTACTGGCTCTCACCGGTTCGAAATACGCGGCGGGTGACGGTGATCTCGTTGTACTCGATTCCGAGCTCCTCGGTATCGGCCAGGGTAAGGCTCACCTCCGCCATCCCGAGCGGCCGTCGCCGGTCGGTGCCGCTGAAGACCACATCTTCCATGCTCTTCCCGCGGATCGCCTTGGCGCTCTGTTCACCCAGGACCCAGCGAATCGCGTCGGCTATGTTGCTCTTGCCGCAGCCGTTGGGTCCGACAATCGCGATAATGCCGGAATCGAAATGCAGTTTCGTCGTATCGGCAAAGCTTTTGAAGCCGGTTATTTCGAGCCGTTTCAGGTGCATGTCGATCTCAATGGTTCCCCGCCGGTGGGGCGGCGTTGGTCAGCGGGCTACCGCTCCTGGAATTTCCGGTTCGGGATTGATTCTGAAGGATCGAATAGGGAATATAGCACGGGTCACGGAGTGCTCCATCGGTTCACATACTCTTCAATTCGGGTTGATTTGTAAAGGCTGAATACAATTTGTAGGGGCTGCTTTTTACTTGTCTACAATATATTGGGGTTTAATCACTTCTCGCAGGGGACGTAGCATGCAGGATGAAGACCGAGGCGCATCAGCGGAGGGGTGGGCGGGCAGGCGTGTATTGATCACGGGCGGGGCCGGCTTTATCGGGTCGCACACGGCGGAGGCGCTCTTGGATCTGGGGGTGCAGGTCGGCATCCTGGACGATTTCAACGACTACTACGATCCTGCGATCAAGCGTGCGAACATTGAGGCGGTGAAGGCGCGGGGCGGGCATCTGTTCCTGTTTGAGGGTGACCTCTGTGAGGCGGCGGTTTTGGACCAAGCGGTCGGCGGGTTTGAGCCGGATGCGATCATCCATCTTGCGGCACGCGCGGGGGTACGGCCTTCGATTCAGGAGCCTGCGCTCTATGCGCGGGTGAACGCGGAGGGGACGACCCTGGTCTTGGAAGCGGCACGCAAGGCGGGGGTAGGCAAGGTGGTCATCGGTTCGACCAGTTCGATCTACGGCATCAATTCTGAGGTTCCCTTTCGTGAGGACGCGGCGGTACTCCGGCAGGTGAGTCCCTATGCGGCGAGCAAGCTGGCGGCTGAGGGGATGGGCCATGTCTATCATCACCTGTACGGGATGGACATACCGGTACTGCGGTTTTTCACAGTGTACGGACCGCGGCAGCGTCCGGACATGGCGATCCACCGATTCACCAAACTGATCGACGAGGGACGTCCTGTGCCGATGTTCGGCGATGGTGAGAGTCGGCGGGACTACACCTACGTCAGTGACATCGTGTACGGCGTGGTCCAGGCGACGATCCGTCCGATCGGTCATGCGATCATCAATTTAGGGGAGAGCACGACGGTATCGTTGCGGACCATGATCCAGCTGATTGAAAAGGCATTGGGCAAGCCGGCCAAGCTCGAGCGTCTGGGAGACCAGCCGGGGGATGTGCCGATCACCTTCGCGGATGTCCAGCGGGCCAAGGATTTACTGGGTTATCATCCGGGTGTGATGATCGAGGAAGGGATACCGCGATTTGTGGAGTGGTACCGGGCGATGAAGGCGCGGGGGTGACGTGGGGCGGCATGAACAACCATTCGTGGAGAAGGGCACGACGCGTCGGTCATTGCATGTCGGTGTCGTAACGCACGAGCCGTTCTGGCCGGCCACAGGCGGGGGCTCCAGCCAGGCGCCGTTTTTGGTCCGCGCCCTTCGCGCGCGCGGGCACCGGGTGAGTCTCATCTGTCCCTGTGCGGATGCCGAGGAGCGTGCCTCGATCGAGTCTCGGTTTGGGGTTGACCTGGTGCCTTTCGATCGCTATCGGATGGGCCGCCGAGCCCGTCTGCGGAGCGTGAAATACCTGGGTTACCCTTTCTTCGTGAAGCGCTTACTGGCCGGGGTACAGGCGCATGATCCGATGGATGTGGTGCTTGCGCAGCATTCAATTTCCGGGGTAGGCGCCGGTTGGTTCGGGCGGCGGTCCGGGGTACCGGTGGTTTTGAACTACCTCGATTTTTTGAGTGGCTATTTACAGCATGGCCTGCTGGCACGCCGGCCGTTTCGGCTCTTTCCGAAGCTTCTGCAGGCGTTCGAGGCCGGGATGCCGACACGATTCAACGCGGCGGCGGTGCTTACGATTTCGGATACGCTCGCTGATTATCTTGCCGCGAGGGGGTATTTGGCGTCGCGGATTCATCCCATCTATTACGGCTTTGACGCTGAGCGGTTTGACCCCGACCAGGTTGACCCGCCAGCAGGGATGGAGCCGGGGTATGTGATGACGCACGGCTCCCTGGACGACTTTCATGTGAGTGGGTTGTTGTTGGATGCGATGAGCTACGTGGTCGCGCGGCGTCCGGAGACTAGGTTTGTGATTGTGGGGCAGGGGCGTGGTCGATACATGCGTTTTCGGCGCCGGTGCGAGGCGCGGTTGGGTTCGCGGGTGATCTTTACCGGGTGGGTACCCTACGAAGAAATTCCGAGTTATCTCAAGGGGGCGGCGGTCGGGATGGTGCCTTACCCACCTTCACCTGGGGCGCATCACACGGTCGTCTGCAAGCTGATTGAATATGCGGCGATGGGTGTGCCGAGCGTTTGCACAGAGTTGGAGGGGACGCGCCGGTATTTCTCCGGCGACCCGGGGATTGTCTTTGCGCCGTTCGAGGGAGCGGCCTTGGGGCAGGAGATCCTGAAGCTATTGGAGACTCCATTCAGCCTGGAGCGTCCGGCTAACCTTCGGGTGCGTGCGGCGCAGAATTGGGGAGCGCTCGCTGCGCGTGTGGCCGAGATCGTTGAATCCGCGGCGGCGGTCGCTCCCGATTTCGATTTCGACAATGATCGGACGGATCGGACTGATCGGACTGATCGGCAACCATTGCCTGGAGGCAACGCCTGAAGGAGCGTGTCTTTTTCGACGACCTCAGGCTAGAAGCCGTCCGAAAAGGTCTTTGGATCCGGATGGGGAGGACTCCCGCAGAGATCGCAGAGGGCGCAGAGGTGTATTG
>CALLYA010000242.1 GCA_937875495.1 uncultured Verrucomicrobiota bacterium | reverse complement strand
GGGGCTCCAGGCCCCGGACAGCAGCACGCGAAGCCGTGCTGCGGACCTCCGACCTCGCCTGATGCCCTCCAGGGGCATCAGGCTTCCGGCCGCAAGGCCGGAACCCTCTCACTTCTGCATTGATTTTTTCGTGCGATTGCAGCATTCTCATCGTTCAGCCGAAATCATTGCATGAATGCCAACACAGCCCCTGCAGGGATCTCTGGTTGGTGAACCAAAAGGATTTGGATTATGACATCGGCCCATACGGGTGAGTTGACGCCGGTTGAGCGCGTGGCCCTCGCGCAGTCTGTTTTTCAGGATCTTTACCCGCCGGACGAAAAGATCAAGACGATCGTCGTCGACACCTATCCCGCGCTCGGCCATGTGAGCGCCTTGCGATTTGTCGAATGGGCCCAGGAGAACCCCGAGGGTGTTGCTTGTCTACCGACGGGGAAATCGTTCCAGCATTTTGTTGCGTGGGTGCAACGCATTGTTCGGGAATGGGACACCCCTGAGATCACGGCGATTCTGGAGCAGGGTGGCATTGACCCGGCACGTGGGCTTATCCTGAACGGGATCCGTCTGGTGCAGGTGGCCGAGTTCTATCCGATTGATCCGCGGCAGCACAACAGCCTGCGCAGTTATCTCTATCGGTTTTACATTGAAGGATTCGGTCTGGATCCGGAGCGTGCGCTCCTGATGGATTGCAACGAGATCGGGCTGTTGCCTGGGCAGACCCTGGCGCAACTCTGGCCGGGGCATGAGGTTGACCTGAGCCTGCGTTACCGCGCCGCTTCCGGAGAGCTGGAGATCGCGCAGAAGGCGGCCTTGGCACGGATCGACCAGTGGTGTCAGGAGTATGAGGACAAGATTCGGGCGATGGGCGGGATCGGGTTTTTCCTGGGCGGGATCGGTCCGGACGGCCACATCGGCTTCAACGTCAAGGGATCCGACCATCATTCTACGACGCGTCTGACCGAGGTGAACTATCAGACGCAGGCGGCGGCTGCGACCGATCTGGGTGGGATCGAGGTTGCTCGCAAGCGGCTGGTGCTGACGATCGGGCTCGAGACGATCACGTTCAACCCGGATGTGGCGGCGATCATTGTGGGGGCGGGCGAAGCCAAGGCGCAGCTTTTGGCCGACGCGATCCAGCATGAGCCGCATGTGGACTATCCGTCGACGGCCTTGCAGAAGTGCCCGAACTCGCGGTTCTACATCACGTTGGGCGGGGCCAAGCTCCTGCGGCGGCGCAATGTGGTGCTGTTGGAGTCCGCGGACGAGGTGTCCAATGAGGATTTGGAGCGAATCCTGCTCGACCTCGCGTATCATCGGCGCAAGCGGGTGATCGATCTGACCGAGGAGGAGGTAAAATCCGATCCGGAGGGCGCGGTGCTCCTGGAGAAGTCATCGGAGCCGTTGGGGCTTCTGACGCAGCGGGTGAAAAAGAACCTGGAGCGAAAGCTCGCCCGTGGGGCCAAGACCTTGGAGGACCTCTGTTTTCTGCACACGGAGCCGCATCACGACGATCTGATGCTTGGGTACCTGCCCTACATCGTCCGTCACATTCGCAGCGCGCGGAACCGGCATTACTTCACCTGTTTCACGGGTGGGTTCACGGCGGTGACGAACCAGTTTGTGCTGGAGCACATCGAGCAACTGCGCAATGTGATTCGCTCGCCGGAGTTCGCCCGACTCTTTGAGCAGGGCTATTTCGCGCCCAACAACGGCAACGGCCAGAACCGGGATGTCTGGCAGTACCTGGACGGGATTGCGGCCAACAACGATGAGATGGCGCACGAGGGTGCGGCGCGGCGGTTCCTGCGCAACCTGATTGCGATATACGGGGATGCCGACCTCCCCGCGCTCGAGGACCGGCTCGAGGAGTTGGAGGCCTATGTGCGGGCGCGGTATCCTGGTGAGAAGGACATCCCCGAAATGCAGCGGCTCAAGGCATATTTCCGCGAGTTCGAGGCGGAGTGTCTCTGGGGGTATTTCGGCTGGACCTGCGAGAATGTGAAGCACCTGCGCCTTGGGTTTTACACCGGCGATCTCTTCACGAAAGAGCCATCGGTAGAGGACGACATCATGCCGATCGTGGATTTGATCGAGGGTGTCGAGCCGGACATTTTGAGTGTGGCGCTGGATCCGGAGGCGAGCGGTCCGGACACGCACTACAAGGTCCTCCAGTCGGTCGCCCGTGCGCTCGAGGTCTACGAGGAGCGCGGCGGCAATCCGAACCTCAAGATCTGGGGTTACCGCAATGTATGGTACCGGTTCCATCCTGCGGAGGCCGATCTCCTGATCCCGGTCTCGCTCAACATGTTTGCGGTGATGCACCAGGCGTTCATGGCCAGTTTTCAGTCTCAAAAGAACGCCTCGTTTCCGAGTCCGGAATTCGACGGGCCGTTCTCGCTGCTCGCGCAGCAGGTGCAGGTGGAGCAGTACCAAAAGCTCAAGGTCTGTCTGGGACGCGAGTGGTTTTACCAGCATGAGAGCCCCTTGATTCGGGCTACGCGGGGGCTTGTCTTCATGAAGGAGCTGAACTTGCAGGAGTTTTACGAGCACAGCCTGCAGTTGCGTCGACGCGCGGAGAATCGTTGATTGGGTTGAGACGATCCATTGGGTCGTCCACTGGGGGGGCTTTGCCTGGTATTCGGTTCGAAATCGGAGGCCGAGGCGAAGCGAGCATGGAAACCGACGGTGGGAGGCATCCGTGAAATCATCCAGAGACGAGACAGCCGGGAAGGTCGTGAAGAAGCGGGGGCGCCGACCGATCCGCACCCTGCTGAAGTTGGTCCTCGGGTTGCTGTTGCTCTTGATCCTTGTGATCGCGGTCGCGCCGTGGGTGATCAGCTCCGGCCCCGGGACCCGATACGCTCAGACCTGGGTGAACGCAGCTCTGGACGGTCCTGAGCTGAGTCTGGAAAAGGTCTCCCTTGGTTGGGGCAAAGGCCAGGGACTGCGTGGCCTGGTCTATGACGACCCGGCGGGCGGGATCCGGTTGGAGCTCGAGGAGCTGCATGCCGCGGATCTGTCGCTGGCGCAGCTGCTGCGGATGGATTTGGATTTCGGGCGGATCACCCTGGTGCGTCCCGTCTTGGAGTATACCAGGGTCGAACCGACCCCACCGCAGGAAGGAGCACCGAAGCCGGCTGAGGCCCCCAAGACACCGGAGGACAAGCCGGGCGCGGAGACGAAGGTGGAGGCGAAAGAGCCGCTGCAGCTGCCTGCGAGTCTGGCCGGTGTATTCGAGATCGTCGAGGGTCGCGCGGTGGTCGAGATGCCGGGGGCGGATCCGGTGGAAGTCACGCTCGATCGGGTGCAGGTCGACATCGCGCGCCTGAGTGACATCGGCCTCGACCTCGGCCTGGATGTGGTCCAGGGCGATGTGCAGGGGCAGTTGCGGGCGAACGCGAAGGCCACGGATTGGTTTGATTCGGACGGCCGACTTCAGGTTGACCGTGGTCGACTGGTGGCGGATGTCACGGCTGATCGCTTTGCCTTGGGTTCGCTGGAAGGATTGGTGGGACCGGCCGCTGCGCCGATCGTCCCGCTTTTGGGGCGGGAACTGGACCTGGCATTCTCGCTGCGGGGCGGGCTCGCGGAACTTACCTCCACGATTCACGCGAAGAGTGAACATCTCGATTTCGGGATCGATTGCGCATTGGACGAAACTGGGCTGCATCTGAGTGAGGACTCCCGGTTGCTCCTGGACGTGACGCCTGCGGCATGGGATGCGTTGGTGGCCACGACTACGAATGCGGGTGTAGCGAACCTCCAGCAGCCGTTTCGTGTGAGCCTGGCGATCTCGGAGTTGAACCTCCCGCGTTCGGGCGAGGCATGGCGGTGGATGGACACCGCCACCCGGATTGAGCTGTCGCTGGGGGATATCCTACTGAAACGGCCGGAGGATCCCTCGACCTACGCCGTTCGTTCGACGCTCTTGTCGGTGGGAACCGACCGCTTGGCGGGCGGGCTGAAGGCGAAGCTCGGGTCTTTGGCGCAGATGGACGACGCGGGCGGGCATGTGGAGCTCGATGCGGACGTGACGGATCTGCTTTTGGCGGACGGCGCGTTGAACAGTGCCGGGGTGCAAGGGCGTGTGAAGGCCTTGGTCTCGGACGTGCCGCTGGCGGTTGTGGACCAGTTTTGGGCCACGGAGACGATGTTGTCGGACCTGATCGGACCGGTATTGGGGCTTCGTGTGGAGGCCGATGTGGCGCCGGGCGGGGCCGGCGGCGATCTGGACGGGGCGGTGGCGTTCGAGGTGAGCGCGCAGCGATTGAGCGGTCAGGTCGCTGCCCTGATCAAGGACGGCATGCTCACCGCGCCGGGGCGCAACAACCAACTGGTGATGGAGTTAACCCCGCGTGGAATCGAAGGACTCGGCGCCTATCTTGCCCGGGGGGAGGAGCCCGGGGACGGCGCGGCGGGGCCGGTCGACTTTGAAGGCGTCCAACGGGTCGTGCTTGGCCTGGAGGAGCTCTCGATTCCGCTGGAGTCGGACCCCACGGCGGCGGCAGGTGGGGAGTCCGTCGCCCGGGTGCGGGTGACCGGGTTACCCTTTGCCGCGGTGGACTATCTGGCTGGGCAGAAGGGTCGGATTGCGGCGCTGCTTGGAGCGCAATTGGACGAGTTCCTATTGGGCTTCCGTCAGCAGGCAGGGGAGAACCAGCCTGCGTTGGTGGATCTGCAGGTGCGGACCCCGAACCTGGAGCTGGCGGTGGCGGGTACGGTCCTTGCGGAGGATCGGATCGAGCTTGAGCCGGGGGCTTATGCAGAGTTGGCGTTATCGCCCGCGACGCTGAAGACCTTGTTGGGTGAGGGCGAAGCGCCGTTGGAGCTCTTGGAGCCGGCCGAGCTTCGGGCGGAATGGAGTGGAATGCGGCTGGGGCTGCTCGCCGCCGGTGAGGATACGGAAGGGGCGGTGGATTTCGCACGTTCGCTGATGGATCTGACGGTGACGCTGCCGTATTTCCACGGACGCCTGCCGGGTCAGGGCGCGACGGAGATTCGGGACTTCGCGATGCGGGTGGTGGGTCAGAACTTGGAGCAGCGAATCGACGCCTCCTTGAAGGCGCATCTGCGGCAGGGGCTGGTCCTTCCGTCGCCGGGCATTACGGATGACGAGGAATCGACCCATGGAATTGAGCGCAGGGTGGACGCCGTATTGGACCTGACGGCGGAGCTGCATGAGCTCTTTGGTGAGCAAGCGCGATTACGGGCACAGGGTGGGCTAGCCTCGGTGAAGGGGGAAGATCCGGATCTGCTGCCGATCTCTATGGAGCTTCGCGATTTGCAGGTTGGGCTGACCGATGGGGAGCAGTCACCGATGGTGGCGGACGCTTCGCTGTACTCGATACCGGTCGGGCTCTTGGATGCGCTGGCGGGGAAGGATGGCGCGTTGGTTGCGCTGCTTGGCGGGCTGATTGACGAGATGAGCGTGAAGGTCACGCAGGCATCGGCGAGTTCGCTGATGAATGCGACGCTTGCGCTGCGTGCGCGCAATGTCAACGGGTCTTTCGCGGCTGAGATCCGTCCCGGCGATCGGATGGAGGTGCGTCCGGGATCGTTCTTCGAGTTGTTGTTGACGCCTGAGGCTTGGGAGATGTGGGTCCCTGCGGAGCACGCTGAGAATGGGGATGTCCCGATCCATCCATTGACGTTAGAGGAACCGACGTCGTTGCGCGCGGAGGTGCGCTCTCTGCGGATTCCGCTTCCTACGGAGGTGACCGAGGGTGAGGAGCCGGCGCCGCTGGACCTTCGGGAGGCGGGGTTCGATTTAGCACTGACCAATCCGGAGATGGTGATGCGGCCGCATGGTGGGGATCTGTTGCACTATCGCAATCTCATGGTCTCTCTGGTTGGTACGGACCTATCGAAAGTGGTGAGGTTCCAGGTAAAGGGTGAGGTCGACCAGAAACCGGATCCTGAGGCCGCGTCGAAGCAAGCTGTTACCGGCGGCGCGCAAGCGGCCGCGGTGCGTAATGCGCCTGCGCAGGCGGTCCAGGCCCGACCGGTGCAAGCGGTTCCGATTGGAGGTGCGGACCGGGCGGAGCAGCCTTCGGGGTTGGGCGGCCTGCTCGAAGCGGTTTTGGGCCGGCCGAATCAGGGCTCAAGCAATGATGGCGTGGTCCAGGCCCGTCCCGCGCCGGCGTCTGCGCCGGTCGCGACCGCGACCGCGGTTGAACCTGTGGATCCGCAGGCTGCGGAGGTGCCACAGGTGATGGCCAGCACGGGGCTGATCCATCTCGATTTTGAGTTGAGCAATCTGTTGGATTCGAACGGTGCCTTGCAAGCGGATCAGGCGGTGCTTCGTTCCGTCTCCGCCATACGCGGACTGCCTTTGACGGCGGTGGACGCGGCTGGGGGCATGGATGGGCAGCTGGTTGGCATTCTGGGGCCGACGGCATCGTTGGCCTTGACGGGGGCGGTGAGTGCGGTGAGTCCGGGCCCGATGCGCCTGTTGATGAACAGCGAGAATGCGCTGTTGAAGGTTGCGACCGCGGAAGCCCCGGGGGCGATTCGCTTCCAGGAGGATGCGGTTGCGAGCCTGAAGCTGACCCCGGTCCTATCCCAGGTGTTGTTGAAAAAGGTGAACCCGATGCTGGTCAACGCGATTGGTTCGGACCAACCGGTGCAGTTCACGATCGATTCCAGGACCACGCAATTCCCGCTTGGGGAGGAGTTGTTGCAGACGGCGAGGATGGATGCGCGGCTGGAGTTGCATTCGGTGACGATGGGCGCGGGCGACATCCTTTCGGGGCTGTTGGATGCGTTGAACCGGCAGCAGACCGAGTCGACGGTGGTGACTTTCATGCCGATGAATCTGCATCTGGAGAACGGGATTCTTTCGTACACGGACGCGTGGATGACGGTCGACAACCTGGCGATGGTGGTGGAGGGGCAGGTGGATCTCGTACGCGACTTCATGGATCTGAGGCTCGCCATATCCGGGGAGACACTGGCCTTGGCCTTCAAGGAGCTGCGGGATGTGGTCAGTGAAACCGACGTGATCACGGTGCCGCTGAGGGGCCCCATCGACAAGCCGCGGTTGGACACGGGCGGTCTGGTGGGCGAGGTGGCGAAGCTCGCCGCGAAGGGCGCCCTGAAAAAGAACCTGGACGAGGCTGTGGGTGGGGAGGCCGGTGCGATCATCGATGCGATCTTCGGCGGATCGCGCACGTCGAGTCAGCCGCCGCCCTCGGTCAAACCGAAGGAACCGGCAACCCAGGGGGATCAAACGCAGGTGCCGGCGCCGGCCGAGGAAAAGCCGGTGGAGGCCAAGCCTGTACCGCAGGATCCGCTGCGTGATCTGATCAACATTTTAGGTGGCGGAAAATAAAGGAGTTGGAGACAAAAAAAAGATTCCTTTGTTCCTTTCAGTTGACCGTTGGCATGAGTTTGCGATAATCGGGTAAATTGCGATCGATCCGAACCGCGAATGACCTTCCCAAGAGGTACGGTTCGGAGCGGACCGGAAAGACCGGATTTCGGGATCCTCAAACAAGCACACGAGTGGAATTTCTCATGGATACGGTCATGCACAGGCCCCACCAGGGCGGGCTGGGAATTGGCCGATCGCCGCAAACGGGAGAGTAGCAGTTCGATGGGTACACGTTTGTTCGTTGGTAACTTGTCGTATGAGACCACGGAGGAAACTCTGAGGGCGCACCTGAGCACGGTTGGGCCAGTGAAGAACATCTCCATCATGCGGGATCGGGAGACTGGGCAGTCGCGGGGCTTTGCCTTTGTGGAAATGGAGACTGATCAGGGCGCGCAGCAAGCGATACAGCAATTGAACAATGTCGACTTCGAAGGGCGTCAGATCCTGGTAAAGGAGGCACGCCCGCGTGAGGAACGTACCCCATTCGAGCGCCCGTCCAGACCGGCTGGTCCGGGGGGCTTTGAGCGGCGGCCGCCTGCGCCCAGGGGGCCATCTCGGCCGCCGATGGAGGGTGGTAACCCTGGGGAGTATGCTCGGCCGATGGACAATCACGGCCCGGCGGGCCCGGGGCCGCAGGAGGATTTGCAGCCCAGGAAGCCAAAGCGTCGCGAACATCCAAAGGGTGGGACGTTGGGGTCTTCCGGTGGTGGGAGTGGGGTCGACTGGGATCGTCCCCGGCGTGGTCGAGTCAAGTCGGAGAATCCACCGCCGATGAAGAGCCGGATGCGGGCCTGGGATCTCGATGAGGATGCCGATGAGGATTTGGACGATGTGGATCCTTGGGCCGGTTTCGATTTTCTCCAGGAAGAAGAAGAGAACGAGCAGGAATAACCCCTTCGGCTGGGTATGTGTGTCGTGTGCGGGCGGGTCAGGGTCCGATCTCATCTTCGGGCCGTGGGCATTGCCGGTGTAGGTTTGCATGCATGCATGCGTGCCTCGGCTGAGGATCATCCACGGGAAGCGATATGAAACAAGGTCATCGACCCACCATCACGAGACGTGAATTCTTGGTCCGCGGCATCACGGCATCAGCTGCATTTGCAGCAGTGAGCGCGGTTTCCGCCGAATCCGCGGCCGCCTCCGGGGGCGCTTCAATACCGACTGCGGTCGACATGGTCCCGTTCGGGAAGACCGGATTGAAGATCTGCCGCCTCGGCATGGGGACCGGCAGCAACGGTGGTGCGCATCAGCGGGATCTTGGACAGGAAGGATTCACCAAGCTCGTGCGGTATGCTTACGATCAGGGGATCCGTTACTTTGACGCGGCGGATGCCTATCGCACGCACGAGATGCTGCGGACGGCGCTCGAGGGCCTGCCGCGGGAGGCGTTATGGATTCAGACCAAGATCCGCTGGAGCCAGGAGTTCTTTCTCGATCCGCTGAAGCACATTGACCGTTTCCGCAAGGAGCTCGGAACGGATTACATCGACAGCGTCCTGATCCACTGTGTCACGACCAGCACCTGGCCGGAGGATCTGGAACCGATACGCGACGCATTGACAGAGGCCAAGGAAAAGGGCTGGATTCGGCTCAAGGGCACGTCCGCGCATGGTCTACCTGGGCTGACCGCCTCAGCGGACTGCGACTGGTGCGACATGAATCTGGTTCGGGTCAATCCCCAGGGGAAGCATGTGGACGGCAAGGACGGCTCCTGGGACGAACCTGGCGACCTAGACAAGGCCATGGTCGAGATTCGCAAGATGCACCAGAAGGGGCGCGGGATCATTGGGATGAAGATGATCGGCGACGGTACCTTCACCAATCCGCTGGACCGTGAGCGCGCGCTGCGGTATGCCATGGCGTGCAAGGAGCTGAATGCGGTCGTGATCGGGTTTAAGGCGACATCGGAGGTGGACGAGGCGATCCAGCGCATGAACGCAGCGTTGCGTGACCTCGCCCAAGCCTGAGCCGAGTGTCTGTTGCAAACCACGAGGACCCGACCCGCCTGCTGACGCCTTTCTGGAGGGGTTGGTAGGTGGGCCTTTTTTTGTGCGCATTCCCAGGCGGAGAGCCTCCCGCAGAGGGTGCAGAGGACGCGGTGGCGTTTGCGACCTGGCCATGAGGGTGGGTAGGGTCAGTGCTCTGATCCCTACCCTTTTGGGAATTTTTTTAGATAAACCGTTTTCAGCGGACTAAACCGCTTTCGGAAACAGCTCGGACGTTTCTCTATTCCCGACTCTGCGTCTCTGCGCCTCTGCGCGAGACCTCTCCCTCCGGACCTTCGCGTCTTCCAAGTTTACCTTTCACCTTCCCTCACCCCTTCCTGTCGTTGTGGCGCGACAGGCTCTCGCCCGGGGCAAGTGAAGGATGCAGGTGGAAATGCCGGAGGCTAATCGAGGGTGATGGTCTGGCCGTATTCCGGGACGATGGTGGACCAGCCTGTCTTCTCCTCGAGGTGGTCGGCGAAGCTCATGGCGACGGACTCCTCGCCGTGGGTGATGAAGACCTTTTTGGGGTTTTCTTCCAGGGCGGTGACCCACTGGATCAGTTCATTGCGGTCTGCGTGTGCGGAGAATCCGCCGATTCGCTCGATCTTGGCCCGAACCGGGACGGTCCGACCCAGGATACGGACCTCATCATGTTCCTGGTCGAGGATCAGGCGGCCGAGGGTGCCTTCGGCCTGATAGCCGACAAAGAGGATGGTGCTCTCCTCGCGACTGATATTGGCCAGGAGGTGGTGTTTGATCCGACCGCCGGTGCACATGCCTGAGCCGGCGATGATGATAGCGGTTCCGCGGATGTTATTGATCTCCTTGCTCTCGTCGACGGAGCGGGTGAGATGGAGATTGGGGAAATCGGTGGGGCGGCCGCCGTTGGCGATCATCTCCCGGGTTTCGGAGTCAAAGAGTTCGGGATGACGGCGGAAGACTTCAATGACTCGGATGGCCATTGGACTGTCGACGAAGGTGACGATCGGTGGAATTCGCTTCTCCTTGCGCAGTTGCCCCAGGAAGTAGAGGATTTCCTGGGTCCGCTCCACGGCGAATGCGGGAATGACGATATTGCCGCCGGCCTTATAGGTGCTGTTAATGACTCGTTCGAGCTCGTCCGGAATGCTGGCCGGCTCCTCGTGAATCCGGTCGCCGTAAGTCGATTCCATGATGACGTAATCGGCCTCCTCCGGCTGTTCGGGATCCCTTTGAATCGGGAGGTTGTCGCGACCGATATCGCCGGAGAAGAGGAGGGACCGGCAATCGCCCTGGTCTTTGACGATGACCTGAATGAAGGAGGAGCCGAAGATATGGCCGACTTCATTGAAAAAGGCATGGATTCCGTCCGCGATCGGAATTTCCTGATTGTAGGCCACCTGCCTAATGAGCGGGATGGTGGCCATGACATCCTCCTGCGTGTAGAGCGGCTCATAGGGGAACGGACCGGTACGGCCTTCGCGCTCGTGCCGCTTCTTTTTGAACTTGATGTCCTCTTCCTGGATGTGGGCGGAATCGGCCATAATGATGCCGGCGATCTCCGCGGTGGCGGGTGTGCAGAAGATGTCACCTTTGAACCCGTCTTTGACGAGCTTGGGCAGCAGGCCGCAATGATCGAGGTGGGCGTGGGTGAGGAGCACGGCGTCGATCGAGTTGGGGGGGATGGGGAATTCTTTCCAGTTCCGGCTCTTGAACTTGTATTCCTGATACATCCCGCAATCGACCACGATATTGGCTTTGGGCGTTTGGACGAGGTAGCAGGAACCGGTCACGTTGCGCGCGGCCCCCAGAAAAGTGATCTCGATCTTCATGCTTGGCTCCTTATCACCGCCGGGGCATTCCCGCCGGAGGGTGTTTTTGCAAGCGCCCGGAGGACGCTCAATGGATGCACCATACCGTAAGCACTCGGGTGTTGCCAAGGCCAAGGGTTGCCGCCTTCGGTCCGGTGGGCGGATGAAGAAAGAATCGAACCGGGGTCGGGGTCGGTATCGGTATCGGGATCGAGGGAATCGAGTTAATCGAATTAATCGAGTTAATCGAGGGAGGATCGGGGGCGTTCCCATCCGGAGAGCCTCCCGCAGAGGGCGCGGTGGCGTTTTCGACCTGGCCACGGGCGTGGGTAGGGTCTCCATGCTCTGATGCCTATCGTTTTCAGCGGACCAAGCCTGCTGCCGGGATCACCGCAACTCCGCAGGCGAACCTCTCCTTCCGGACCTTCGCATCTTCGCGTCTTTCCTGTTTACCTTTCACCTTTCCTCGCCCCTTCCTGTCTCCCCCATCCATAAAGCCGCGCTCGGTCCCAATGGTCTTTCCGGCCGGACTCGGAAGAAGCCTTGGTTATGGGTATCGGCCAGCGACATGGGGATCTCGAGGATCCGATCCCGATCGACCTGGATCGCGGGGTATGTGACTTGTGCGGGCGCCCATTCGTGCAGGTCGGTGGAGAACTCCAACAGGAACTCTGTTTCGGGCCAGGCCATGAATCGCAGATTGATATCTGGATCGCCGTATGCGGCGATTTGGAGTTGGAGCGGGGAGTTTTGGGGGTCGTTTGGATCGAAGCCGTGTCTGAGCTCCACCGCGTCGGGGACACCATCGCGGTCGGCGTCGCCCCGGAGGAAGGTGCAGGGGAGGGTGGCGGTCGGACCGGGAGGCGAGAAGGGGCCGATCAAGGGGTAGCCGGTGATTTGCAGCACGACATCGGACTGTTCCTCTTCGATCCGCTCGCCCTGCCAGGACCATTCGGGTCCGCATTGGTTCGCTGGGAGGATGATCCGGCCGGGGAGTGGCTCGACCATGATCTGGGCGAGGGTGGTGTGGGCGTATCCCCAGAGACGTGGCGCATCGGCGTCGCCGAAGAAGACGCCTTCGGGGCTCTCGCCCTCCGGTTGAACGGCGAAGGTGTCGTCAAAGTCGAGTCCGCGCGGGTCTTCCGGGACAGGTGAGCCGCCGATGTACGCGGTCAGTTGCGTCTGAACAAAGGCCTGACGCGCATCGAGGAATTCCAGAGCCCACGCGTGGTCGGTGGCGGAGAGTCCGCGCGTGTCGAAGTAGTCCAGAACAGCCGGCATCCATTGCTCTTCCACGGTCGTGGCGAGGTCGGCCAGTTGCTGATAATAGGCGGTTCGAACGCAGGGATACAGCAACCACTCGGCCAGGCCGGGGGTGGCGACCGGCACCTGTGCGGGCGGCGTGATCGGGTGGATATTGGTCGAGACAGCCCGCCAGGCGGAGTCTAGATCCAACGGGTGCAGCTCGACGGGTGCGTCTGGCGCCGGTTGGAAGGTCAGGTGATTGCCCGGCACGTTGTTGAGAATGGTTTCGTCATCGGCGACGAGGCATGAGACGGCGAGCCAGTGGAGCCATTCCTCTTGGTCGATGAGCACGGGAAGGACAGAGTCGCGCAGTTCAGGGTCGGCCAGTGCCTGCATGACGGGTTGGAGCTCGGGCGGGTAAGCGGATGAGCCATCGGGGCTGGTGGTCTGTCCCCAACCCTCCCAGTAGGCACCGGGAGCGGCATCGGGCCGGGCGCGTTCAAAGACCTCGCCGCCGGGGCGCTCGGCGAGCAGGTAGTGTCCGTCCGGGCCCATGACCCTGTGATTGCGAAAGAGGCGCACGTCCCGCAGGCGGAGGGTTGCAAAGCCTTCTTCGGCGAAGATCCGTGTTGCCAATGCCTCACCGATCGGGTTCCAGCCATTGAAGTTGAGGCGGTTCTCGTCGGCGTAGGGATGGGACTCGCGCAGGTCGATGCGAAAGCTCTTGATCGGTTTTTGGCGTTTGAGGCTTCCGCGGTATCGGATGCGCGCGCCGTAATGCACGTCACCGGGGGTGATCAGGGTACAATCGAGCAGTTCGTCGCTGGTGACCGGCCTGGTCAGGGTCAGCTCAACCCAATTCCGGTTGGTGATGCAGATGTGCACGGGCGCCATCGCTGTTTCAGAACTCGGCTCAAGGCAGAGGGCGAGTAGGGTTTGGCTGACGGGGCTACCTGTTTCATGAGCGAAATAGGCTGGTGCGCTGGGGGGGTAAACCCCAATGCGTGTGTCATGATCGCGGGCTTCGCAATAGAATTCGACGAGGCTGTTGGCGGGTACACCTGCGAGCTCGGCGGCCCAGCCGTTGGGGATGGTTGGTTCGGGCTGCAGCAATTGATCGGTCCATGCGGATTGCCCGTCGATCCGGGAGAGCAAGTGGAGACTGATCTCGCTGTCCGCCGCGAGCCAGGGTGTGCGCAGGAAGACCGTAAACGGGGTGTCTGGGCGGGGGATCAGGGGGCGGTGGCGCACCTGCGTGAGAAAGGTGGGATGGCGCGGGTGTTCGGGGTGGATACCCGATCCGGGCGTACCACCGGGACGGGTCCCCGCGCTCCAGAAGGCGAGACCGGTCTGCTCCGGACGGGTCCCGGTCCATTCCAGACTGGCGCCTTCGCCGTCGGCCGCGCGTGGCCAGGGTACGCGGTCGGCGTAACGCACGCTGCACACTGTATTGCCGACTTGGTCGACGAGCGTGAGTGTCTCGCCCCGATTCGAAAGCCGGGTGTCGACAAAGGGTCCGTACACCTGATCGGCCTGCAGGTCCGGGTAAGCGGTCAGGAGTGTGGCGGGGCTATGGGCGACCAGGAGCCGAGCCTGGGGTTCGAGGAGGGTATCTTCGGGGAACCGGAATCGCACACCTTTGCGAAGCTGCCATCCGGCGAGCGATACCGGATGCGGTTCGAGGTTGAGGAGCTCGACGAACTCGTATGCGTCCTCGAGTGGCGGGTGGTACATGATCTCGGCGATGACGACGGCCGGCGGGGCGGGCGGAGTCGGGTTAGGCTCGCCCGGTGTCGGCTCGGGCAGATAGCCCCAGGCTGGATCGCCATCGGGGAGGCGTGCGTAGCTGACCCCCTGGTTCATTTCCGGGTAGGTCAATTGAGAATGGACGAGCCCGGTTTGTTTGTGAAACAGGGCGAGCGTTTCGCCTGAGGAATCGAGGCCGAAGCCGAGGTCCGCACGGGTGAGGACGAGGTATTCGCCTGGGTCGATCCGAGTCCCGGCTGGAAAGCTGTTGCCTGGCTGGAGGCGTTCGTTGTCGGTGAGGGTGAGGTTGGTGAGATCGATCGACACGCTTCCGGCGTTGAAGAGCTCGAGCCAATCCTGATCGAGCGGGTTGTCACGGGGGTGAGCGTAGATCTCGTTGATGACGAGGCCGCCCTGTTGGGTGGTGGTATTAGCGCGGCCGGGGGTGCCAAACCGACAGTCGGATGCGCGCCAAGCGGTGGGGGCGGTCGCGTCGTCCGCGCCGGGCATGCGCTCCAGGCTGGGTCCGTCGCCATTGGGCGTGCCGGGCCATGGCGGGACGAAGTCGTAGGCTGCGACATCGACGACAGCGCCTGCGGGGGTGAGCAGATGGATCCATTCCCGATCGATGAGGGGTGGGGCTTCGAGCGGACCGAAGGGAATGGGCAAGCCGCGGGCGAGGGCGAGTTGGGTGGGGTTCTCGGCGATGAGCGCATAACCGCCGGGTGGGAGTTCTGTGCCGGTTGGGAATTGAAACCGGGTGGCGCCGCTGAGCTGGAAACCGCTGAGCTCGAGGGCCTGGGTGGTGGTATTGACGATTTCGACGAAGGTCCCACCGATGTCACCGGGTGCGGGCGCGAAATGGATCTCATTGATTCGCAGTGCGCCGTCAGCCGGTTCGAGAGGGTCGCGTCCCCGTCGCCATTCCACGCCGTTGTCGGCGCCGTCCAGGTCGGGATCGTCGGTAGCGCTCCACTGCAGGGTGCCGAGGTGTTCGTTCTCCCAGTGGTCGGGCAGACCGTCCTGATCGCTATCGGGGCCGGCATTGGGGGTGAGCGGGAAGGGATCGGATGCGTCTGTGACGCCGTCGAGGTCGAGATCGGCCGAGGGATTGGGCAGGCTTGTTTCGAAGGGGCCGATGGATAGGTCCGTGGAGGAGGGTGAGCGCGGGGTGCCTTGGATGTCCTCGGCCGGGATGATGAGATCCGGGCCTGGCGGCCAAGCTGCGCCGAGCAGGGGCGAGGTCGGTGCGGGACGGAAGTTGCCAAGTTCCGGGGCGATGAACTCGGGTGGGACGTTGATGAGGTCGGCTCCGGTCAGGAGTGGATCGGGCGGGTGCACCAGGCACCGGCGGATTCGGGGCATGGAGAGCTCGTCGATGCGGAGGTGGGTGCGGTTATCGCTCAGGATCCCGTTTTCGAACTGCCCGAGGCCGCCGGTGAAACCGGGGGTTTTCTGGTAGACATCGAGTCCGACCCGGCATCCATGGATCGTGTTGAAGGCCATGCGCGGATCGGAGCTGTCCTTGATCGCGATGCCGATATCGGACCAGGCAATGATGTTATTAAGGATCAACGGGTGTGCGCCCTCGCCGATCGAGATCGCTTTGTCGGCGCATTGGAGCAGGACGTTCGCTTCGATGCGTGGGCTTGAGGAACCGAGATCGATCCCGTCACCTGCGACGCCGCTGATGAAGTTGTGCGCGATTCGCTGCTCGTCGGCGGGGGCGTAGTCGGGATCGAGATCGATATCGATGGCGTCAGCGCCGGGGTGAATACGGCGGAACTGATTGTAGAGGATCTGGAAGGTGCACCGGACGAGGTTGACGGCCTCGCCGGTATTGTCGAAGCGGCATCGGCGGAGGACGACATGGCTGTCGTGCAAGAGGAGGACAGTGCCTTGGATATCGCGGAAGGTGCAGTCTTCGATGACGATGTGGACGTTCCTGCCGAAGATGGCCGCCCCGTGGGGGCCGGTTTCGAGCTGGGCAAAGGTCTGACCGGACCAGGTGACTTGGGTCCCGGGCGTGAGCGTGATCTGCGCGGTGCAATCGTGAGCCGGAGCGGTGAGCGAAAGCAGGAGCCAGCCGGCAAGGCCCATGTGTGCGCGTGCGCTGCGGTAGCATGCGGTTGGGCTCATAGCCCACAACATGAAGCGGATGCATGAGCGGCGCAAGAGGGAAAGGGGAGTGTGGTAGACCATCGTAACCGATACCGCCCCCGACGGCGCTGGCTCGAGGTCGTCCGAAAAGGTTTCCGGATCCGGAGGGGGAGGACTCGCGCAGAGGCGCAGAGGCGCAGAGGGGGAGGGCAGGGAATTCAGAGATACGTTGGAGCTGTTTTCTGCAACTGACTTGGTCTGCGGGCAACGGATAACCCCAACACCCCCTTTAAAAAAGGTTTGGATCAGGGCTTGGACCCCACCCACCCCCATAACCAGGTCGAAAACGTCACCGCGCCCTCTGCGGGAGGCTTTCCGGGTCCGGATGGGGAGAACTCGCGCAGAGGCGCAGAGGCGCAGAGGTGTATTGGGAGGGGGGAAAAGG
>CALLYA010000241.1 GCA_937875495.1 uncultured Verrucomicrobiota bacterium | reverse complement strand
GAGAGGCCATCTGCATGCTCGCGCACGCACGCCACCTGCAACGCCATTGCTGGCGCAGCCAGCTCTCCGTATCCTTCCCACGCCTGCGCCCCGCCGCAGGCGAGTTCGAGCCGATCGCGCCCGTCCCCGATCCCGAGTTCGTTCAGCTCATCACCGCATTGCGGATCCTCCTGCCGGAGGCCGGACTCACCATCTCCACCCGCGAATCGCCCTTCCTCAGAGAACACCTCCTTGCCCTCGGCGTCACATGGATGAGCGCCGGCTCCAAGACCGAACCCGGCGGCTATGAAGCGCCCGAGCCCGAGGGCGAACAGTTCCACATCGCCGATGAACGCCCCGCACACGTCGTCGCCCAACGCATCCGTGACCTGGGCTATGAAGCCGTCTGGAAAGACTGGGATTCCTCGTTCAACGGCGTTACAACCTTACACTAGGACAGATACCATGAACGAAACCACATCTGTCACCATCACCCTCAACGGCAAACCAACCGAGCGCCCCAGCGGACAGACCCTCCTCGACCTCCTCGCCGATAAAGGACTCGATTCCAGGATCGTCATGGTCGAGGTCAATGAGGAGGCGATCCGACGCGAGCGCTTCGGCGAAACCCTCGTCCATGAGGGGGATACCATCGAAATTGTGCGCATGATCGCTGGAGGTTGAGCCTTGCCGAAAGCCCCGAGCGGTTCCAACGCAACGCCGATGATGCGGCAGTACCAGGCGATCAAAAACCAGATCCCTCGGGACGCCATCCTCATGTTCCGCCTCGGTGATTTCTTCGAGATGTTCTTCGAAGACGCCAAGAAGGCATCCGGGGTTCTCGATATCGCCCTGACCCAACGCCAGGGCACTCCCATGTGCGGCGTGCCATACCACGCAGCCGACGGCTATATCGCCCAATTGGTCCGCGCCGGCTATAAAGTCGCCCTCTGCGATCAGGTCGAAGACCCGAAACAGGCAAAGGGTATCGTCAAACGCGAACTGATGCGGGTCGTCACCCCAGGCACCATCCTCCAGGCGGATGTCCTGCAGGCCGACACCAATAACTACCTCGCCGCTGTCCACCCGCTGGGGAAAAATTGGGGACTCGCCTTCCTCGATGTCTCCACCGGTGAGTTCCGCCTTACACAGTTCTCCGATCCGGACGCCCTCCGCGCCGAGCTCAATCGCATCGGCGCCTCCGAATGGATCCTCGCCCACGGCAAACAGGACCCCGTCCACAAACTCCTGCCCGATACCGTCAAGTCCGGCTCCGTCAACCCCTGCGACGATTGGTGGTTCGATCTCGAGATCGCATACCAGGCGCTCACAGATCACTTCCAGACCCAGTCCCTCGACGGCTTCGGCTGCCGCGACCTCGACGCCGCCGTCGCCGCCGCCGGCGCACTCCTGCAATACGTCCAGGAACATATGCGCAGCAGCCTCGAGCATGTCTCCCGCTTGCAAGTCTACCAGAGCGAGACCTACGTCGACCTCGACCCCGCGACCATCCGGAACCTCGAACTGCTCGAGCCTCTCCACGACGGCCCCCGCCAGAACTCGCTCCTCGGTGTCCTCAACCAGACCACTACCCCCATGGGCAGCCGCCTCATGCGCAGCTGGATCCGACGGCCGCTGCGCGAGATCGCCGCGATCCAAAAACGCCAGTCCGCCGTCGCAGACCTCGTCCCCCAACCCGGCCTCATCGAGGAACTGCAGGAATCACTCAAACAGGTCAAGGACCTGGAACGTACGCTCGCCCGACTCACCGTCGGCTCCGGCAACGGGCGCGATCTGCTCACCCTGAGGCTCAGCCTCGAAGCCGTCCCCCGCCTGCAAAACCTCCTCGGCCCACTCGAGGCCCCGCTCATCCAGGAGTGCACCGGCTTGCTCGATCCGCTCCAGGACCTCGTCCATACGCTCAATCACGCACTCGTCGATGAACCGCCCCTCTCCATCCGCGACGGCGGTATCATTCGCCCCGGGTACGCACCCCAGCTCGATGAGCTCCGCAGCGCGTCCTCCGACGGAAAGAAGTGGATCGCGGAACTCCAGGCTAAAGAACAGCGGCGAACCGGGATCAAGTCCCTCAAAATCCGGTACAATAAGGTGTTCGGCTACTATATCGAGATCACGAACGCCAACCTGGATCACGTCCCGGATGACTACATCCGACGCCAAACCCTCGCCAATGCCGAACGCTTCATCACCCCCGAGCTCCAAGAATACCAAGAGAAGATTCTCGGCGCCGAAGATCACGCCAAAGAACTCGAATACCAGATCTTCATGGAGCTGAGAGGTACCGTCCTCGCCGAGACCGCCGGGATCCAGCAGAACGCAGGCGCCGTCGCCACCATCGATTGCATCGCCGCCTTCGCTAAGCTCGCCCTCTACAACGATTACTGCCGACCCGCCCTCTTCGAAGATAACCGCCTCAGTATCAAAGACGGCCGTCATCCGGTCCTCGAACTCAATATGGTCGGTGAACGCTTCGTCCCGAACGATCTCGAGATGAATACCGAGGACTTCCGCCTGCTCGTCATCACCGGCCCCAATATGGCCGGTAAATCGACCTTCATCCGGCAGGCCGCCCTCATTACGATCATGGCCCAAATCGGGTCCTACGTCCCCGCCGCCGCCGTCGAACTCGGTATCGCCGACCGTATCTTCACCCGCGTCGGCGCCTCCGACGACCTCAGCCGCGGACAATCCACCTTCATGGTCGAGATGAGCGAGACCGCCAATATCCTCAATAACGCGACCCAGAACAGCCTCGTCATCCTCGATGAGATCGGCCGGGGGACCAGTACCTTCGACGGACTCTCCATCGCGTGGGCCGTGGCGGAACATCTGCACGATCAGATCGGCGCCCGAACCCTCTTCGCCACCCACTACCACGAGCTCACCGAGCTCGCCATGACCCACCACGGCGTCCAGAACCTCAATGTCGCCGTGCGCGAGTGGAACGATCAGATCATGTTCCTCCACAAAATCCTGCCCGGCGCCGCCGATAAGAGCTACGGCATCCACGTGGCCCGCCTGGCCGGCCTCCCCGAAGGCGTCCTCGAACGCGCACGCGAGGTCCTCGCAAACCTCGAAAACAACGAATACTCCCAGTCCGGTAAACCCAAACTAGCCCACACCAAAAAACGAAAACTAGAGATCAACGACGGCCCACAACAACTCCACCTAACCCTCTTCGAGGACGCCGATAGCGACTGACCAAAGTAACTATCCGAAGAAATCGAAATCGAAATCGAAATCGAAATCGAAATCGACGTGCAGCCCCGAAGCCAGAGGTAGCCAGACCCCTAGGTAGCCAGACCGTCCCGGTCTGGTAAAACAAACCTCCGCCACCCCCATCACCCCGCGCATACTCCAAGCAACCACCACCCACCAGCCCACAAAACCAAACCAACAAAACTCTTCTCCCAAACCAACAAAACTCTTCTCCCCAAACCCCAAAACCCACCACCACCCCACCCACCGGCCGGACCACACCATGGGATACTTCCTCAAAAAACTGCTCTCATCCTTCATGATGCCCGTCCCCGCCCTCTGCATCCTCCTGCTGGCAGGCTATTTCATGCTGTTCTCCAAGCGCCGCGTCCGGCGCGGACGCCGCCTGCTCGGACTCGGCCTCGCACTGCTATTACTCTCCGGTCTCGGTGCCCTGAACCTGCCGCTCCTGACCCTGCTCGAAAACAGCTACCCGCCCTTTCACGCGCCCGAGTTTCAGGCCGAGTGGGGAGCCCTCTTCGGCCCCAATGCCCCCGCCTATGTCGTTGTCCTGGGCGCCGGCCACATCAGCGACCCCACCATCCCGATCACGAGCCGGATCTCCACTCCCGGCATGATGCGACTGGCCGAGGGAATCGCCATCTATCACAAGCTCCCCTACGCCAAACTCCTGACCTCCGGCGGCGCTGGGGCCGATCCCAACCCCGACGGTAAGGTCATGGCCGAAGTCGCGATCGAACTCGGCGTCCCACCCGAGGACATCCTCCTCGAAACCCGCGCAAAAGATACCGCAGCCCAAGCCAAGGCCATCGCTCAGATGCTCGGACACGAGCCCACCCTCATCCTGGTCACCAGCGCAGCACACATGCCCCGCTCCATGGCGCTCTTCCGTAAACAAGGCCTCAACCCCATCGCCGCCCCAACCCACTACCTACTGCAATACACCAACGGCAAACCAACCGCCCACATCGATACCTTCTTCCCCTCCGGCAAAGAACTAGACCACCTAGAAGCCGCCATCCACGAATTCATCGGTATCGCCTGGAGCCGCCTCCACGGCGATCTCTAGAAACCTCCGGCCCAACCGTTTGATCCAAAAAAAATCGAAATCGAAATCGAAATCGAAATCGGTATCGATGGCCAGCCCCACCCAGCCTGAAATTCACCCGTCCACCCCGTCCACCCCGTCCACCCCGTCCACACCGTCCACACCGTCCACACCGTCCCCCAAAAAAGCGATACCCCTACTCCGGAGCGCTCTGGAGAGTGCGAAGGGGAATTCGCGGATTTTGTGAGCGCTCACGGAAGTAGGGGTACTTGTTGATATTAGGGACAAGAGAATTGTGGAATAAACCGACCTTATTTTTCAAGCACTTTTTTCAAAAGTTTTATTTTTTCTTTTCGGTGACGCGCGGACGGTCGGCTCGAACCGCACACACACCTGCTCGGATGCCGATCAGCGACCGCGGCCGCCACGGCCGCCACCACCCATCGGACCGCCCATTCCGCCGCCCATCATGCCGCCCATCATGCCGCGGAAGTTGGAATAAGAATCTGCGTCCTCGTAAATCTGTTGGATCCTGCCGACCAATGCCTCGGCGTCCTCAGGGCGCTGCGTGCCCATCCGCTGAGCTAAGTTCAGCAGTTGGTAGTCACGATCCATCTGGCCCAGCTCGCGGAGCTCGTTCTGGGCGGTCATCACTTGTTGGAATGCCTCACGCCGATCGATTTCAGCGTTCGGATCCATCATCTGCGTACCGAGCGTGTCGATCGTCTGGAGCCGAGTCTTGATCGATTCGTAAACATCGGCTTCCTCCGGGGAGCGCGCGCGCTGTATCCGCTCGTCCAGGCTCGCATACTGGCGGGTGCGCATGTCCTGGTACGCGGTCCGCGCCTCCTCAATCCGATCCTGAATCTGCTGGTAACGCTCTGGATCGTTCTGGCGCATCTCTTCCATGCGCGCCTGCATGTCCATCCCGCCGCCGCCCCACGGATTCTCCTGCCCCTCCGCCTGCCGCTCAGGCCGACGCCGAGGCGCTTCCTCAGCCGGTTGCTCCGCACTCATGCCATCCAGCTGCTCCGCAAGCCGGGTGCGCTCACGCTCGGCACGATCCAACTCCGTCCGGGTCCTGAGGAGATCGTCCTTCACACGCTGCAACTGCTCTTGGAGCGAACCCACATCCACCGCGGGCGCCAGCGCAAGCTCGGTCCCAAGGTCAGTGTCTACATCGAAATTCTGACTGCCGATGTAATAGCCACCTGCCCCTGCCAGGCCGAGAAACAACAGGAAAACGAGCATACCAATCCACTTTTTAGCACCCATCGCGGCACCTCAATACTGGTTTCAAACCCAAAAAACCGCTCGATCGTACGAAAAGAACAGCTGCTATACCCCTTTGCGAACGTGTGCAGAATCCTGTTATTGTAACGCGTTAAAAAAAATTTAGCCCGCCGGTAGCACCGCCGAGTCACCCAGCACCCGAGGAGCACCCCATCATGAACCAAGGTCTGGCACAACAGCTGTTTCAAACCATCGATTCCTGGCCGATTCTCGATCCGCATAGCCATGTCCGCCCTCAACAGCCGGTCGCACACTCCCTGGCCGACCTCCTCGGGTACCACTACTATACCGAGCTCGCTCAGTCCGCCGAGTTCGAAGAGGGCTGGTGGAGCGATCAGGCCGAGCCCGTCACCCGCGTCCAGGCCATCCTCCCTAAGCTCAAATACCTGCGCAATACCATCCAGTACTCCTGGATGATGCTCATCAGCCGCGAATTCCTCGGGATCCCCGCCGACGCTTGGCAGACCCAGACCGCCGAGTGGCTCGTCCAGACCGCACAAAAGGCCATCGACGCACCCGATTACCAGCAGACCATCCTGCAAAAGACCGGCCTCCAACGCATCTACCTCACCAACGCCTTCGATGAGCCGATCAAATCCTACGACACCAATCTCTTCCGCCCGTGCCTCCGCGTCGATGACCTCGTCTTCACCCCCGCTACCAGCCAGGTCGCTACCCGCTTGCACACCACCACCGGCTGCGATATCAGCGATCTGAGCGGACTCAAAACAGCCGTGCGCGAAGTATTCAAGCGGTTTGTCCAGGCGGGCATGGCTTACCCCGCCGTCTCCACCCCCGCCAACCTCGTCTTCGAACCAGTCGACGATGTCGCCGCCGAGTCTATGATGCGGCCGATGCTCGATAACCTGCAGCCCGACTCCGGCGTTCGCGACCGCTGGGCCTCCTGGATGCTCCAATTCATCGCCGGCCTCTGCCAGGAGTATAAGGTCCCCTTCCACCTCATGCTCGGCGTCACCCGCAACGCCTACCCGTTCGGGGTCCCCTCCGGAAAAGACCTCTTCCCCTCCACCAACCGCATCGACGGGTTCGACGGACTCTTCAATCTCTTCCCTAAAGTGAACTTCCCGACCTCGGTCCTGAGCGATACCTCGGGCCTGGAGCTGACCGCCGCCGCCTGGATCCGGCACAATATCTACCCCTCCGGCCACTGGTGGTACAGCAACAACCCCATCGAGATCGAACGCGACGTGCGCCGCCGGCTCGAACTCGTCCCCTGGAACAAGCCGGTCGCCTACTACTCCGACGCCTATTACCTGGAGTTCGTCCTACCCAAGTTCAGAATGTATAAATTCTGCCTCGCCAAAGTCCTCGCCAACGCCATCAACGAGAGCGCCCAACACCCCAACCGCGAACCCCTCACCACCGACGACGCCTTGGCCATCGCCCACGCCTGGCTGCTCGATAACCCCAAACGCATCTTCCAAGAATAAGACGCGGCGCGACTCAGCGCGCCGCGGCGCGTGGGCTGCAGGCCCAAGCGC
>CALLYA010000240.1 GCA_937875495.1 uncultured Verrucomicrobiota bacterium | reverse complement strand
ACTTTGACGATTCGGACTTCCCCGATACGTCCGTTACGGACCAGTTCACAGGCGTGACGGAAGCGGGTATCGGAGCGCTGTTGGCTGCCGATCTGGAAGATGCGCTTGGTCTTGCGAATGGTGTCGCTCAGGACGCGTCCCTCGTGGATTCCGACGCTGAGTGGTTTTTGGAGGAAGATATCGAGCCCTTTTTCTGCGGCGTTGATGCTCGGCTGGACGTGCCAGTGGTCAGGAGTCACGATGGAGACGGCGTCCAGGTCGTCGCGTTCGAGCAGGTGGCGGTAGTCGGTGTAGACGGCGCATTGGCCATCCCCATATTTTTTATCGACGATGGCCTTGGCATCGGCGGCGCGCTTACTATCGACATCGCAGACTGCCTGGACACGGACATCGGGGAAGCCCATGAACTCGTTCATATCGCCCCGGCCCATGCGGCCGACACCGATGCAAGCGATTTGGAGGGTCTTGCTCGGGGCATCGGCGCCGAACAAGTGCCCTGGAAGGATGTTGGGTGCAAGGGCGGCAGCGGTGGTCAGACTCGCACGCTGCAGGAAGAGACGTCGAGGAATCGGATTGCCATTCATGGAATTAAGCCTTTGGGTTGGTCGATTCGATTTGCTGCACCCGTTGCCCCGCACGGGTCTATCCATGGGAGGCGTACTCTGTGGGTGCTGCTTCGCTACGCCTTGAGAACATGCCTTCCCTACTCATTGCGGCATCGCCAATTTTGATCTGTTTATAGTAGCCTGTTTGAGAAGTCCGAGGAAAGCAGGAAGTGAACCCCTGATGAGAGTCTGAGGTGGAGATGATGGACGAGTACAAGCGATGGATTGGAATTGGTGTGAGTATTGTGGGTCTGCTGCCATGGGCGGGTGGTGTGGAGCTCCGATTACCGGCGTCTCCCGAACCGATGGGGTTCAGCTGTCCGGTCCAAGGTGAGGCGGTTGCCACGGCGGGGCAGGTGTATGTGATGGACATGCCGGGACCGGATGATCCGTTGTTCGAGACGGCGCCGTTGGTAGCGGAATCGGGACTCGTGAAAAATTCGGTTGGGGCCTTGGTTGGGCAGGTCCCGTCGATTGCCGAGCGTGGGCAATGGCCGCTCGAGCCGGTGGACGGGGTTCCCGGGCGTTTCCGGTTTGAACCGGTCGGGGACGTCTCGCTGAAGGTATGGGACGGCGACCAGCCGGTCTTCGTTTACAACCACGGTCAGATCACCAACGACGCGGTACCGGCGGCGGATTCGCGCCGGACGCGCGGCTGTTACATCCACCCGGTCTGGGGGCCGGACGGGGAAGTGCTGACGGACGATTTCCCGGTAGACCACTACCATCATCACGGCGTCTTTTGGACATGGCCGCACGTACAGGTGGGCGGCAAGGAGTACGACCTCTGGATGGTGGGAGACATTGAGCAGCGGTTTGTGACCTGGCTGCATCGGCAAGCCGGTCCGGCAGCTGCGGTGATCGGGGTGGAGAACGGTTGGTATATCGGAGACCGCAAGGTGATGGAGGAGCGGGTCTGGATCCGGACATACCCGGCATCGGGGAATGGCCGCTACATCGACTTGGATTTCTATTTCACGCCCTTGGAAGAGACGACGTTACGCGGGGCGGAGGGCAAGAGCTACGGGGGGCTTACGGTTCGATTTGCGCCTGCGCCGGACAATTCGAAGCGCATCATGGTCCCTTCGGGTTTAACGCCCGGCGACCTGACGGAGACGCGATTGGCGTGGGCTGATTTCACCGGGCAGTTCACGGAGGAGCCGAAATTCAGTGGCATGACAGTGATGATCGACCCGGAGCATCCTGATTTCCCACCCACGTGGTTGACCCGGTATTATGGAGCCCTCTGTGTGGGCTGGCCGGGGGTCAAGGGGCGGACATTCCCGGCGGGCGAGACCTTTTCCTTGCGGTATCGGCTCTGGGTGCATTCGGGCGGGGTGAGTCCCGCCGGCATGGCGGGCCGATTCAAGGCCTATGGCGCGGGTTTGGCGGGGCCGCGGGCGCAATAGGAAATGGAAAAGCGAAAGGGGAGGCTGGTGTGGCCTCCCCTGGGGTGGGAATAGAACGGAATCATACCGGCTAGAGGTTATCCGAAAAGGCCCATGGCGCAGCAAGATCGGGGTCGGGGTCGCTATCGGTCTCGGTATCGAATGGACGCGTGATGGGATTCGGACATGAGAAACCGGGTCGTGCAACCGTGTTGTTGCGGTGCTGACACCACTTGGCAGCGAAGTTTGAGCGGTCCAGGAAGGCCAATTGCCATACAGGACGGGGAGCGATTCCGATACCGATACCGACCCCGACCCCGATTAAGACAATGATCTGAC
>CALLYA010000239.1 GCA_937875495.1 uncultured Verrucomicrobiota bacterium | reverse complement strand
TCCCTCGATTCCCTCGATTCCCTCGATTCCCTCGATTCCCTCGATTCCCTCGATTTCGATCCCGATCCCGATCCCGATCCCGATTTCGATCCCGATTTCGATCCCGATTCCCCTCTTTCTGCATCTGCGGCCAGCTGCGGATCCAACCCGCTCAAACCCAGGCCGGACCTTCCTGCCTTGATTGAGCCATCCAGAATGGGCATGTTGGCGTTTGCGGATTGTTGCGCCGGAACGATCGGGGTACCTGACCTTATTGGAGAATCATCATGAAAACTTTGAGCTTCCTCGGTGTCCTTGCCCTGCTGTCGGTTCAGGCACCGCTCATTGCTGATACGACGGGAATCCTGGTCGAAGCGGGTGCCTTCACAAAGATCTACGATCCCGGGGTTGGTGAGGACGAGGCTTGGTATATCAACGACCACTGCTTCATCCCCGGACCGAACAACCGATGGCACCTCTTCGGCATCACACGCGAAGAACCGGCCAGCCCCATCGACGAGGACCATTTCGCGCACGCCACGGCGGCCTCGCTCCTGCAACGGCCATGGACCAAGCAGCCGTTCGCACTCACGGTCGCGCCTGAGGCGCCATGGAACGAAGAACACCTCTGGGCACCCCATGTGATCAAGCATGACGACCTCTACTACATGTATTATTGCGCCGGCGACCGGGATCACACGCGTTACAAGATCCACCTGGCCACCTCGCCCGATCTCGAGACCTGGACCCGCCACCCCAAAAACCCAATGGTGGTCGACGGCTTCGACGCACGCGATCCCTTCATCCTGCGAATCGGGGAGCAGTGGGTCATGTACTACACAGCCAACAGCCGCCCCGAAGGTGGTAACCACATCGTCGCCTACGTCACCAGCAAGGATCTGATCAGCTGGAGCGACCGAAAAGTGGCCTTCACCGACCCCGCCGAGGGTACCTACGGAGGACCGACCGAATCCCCCTTCATCGTCCAACGCGCCGATCGCTATTACCTCTTCATCGGTCCGCGCGGCGGTTACGACGGCACCGATGTCTTTGTCAGCGACAGCCCGTTTCATTGGGAGTTCAAGGACAAAGTGGGACATATTCCCGCACACGCCGCGGAGGTCATTCAGGACACCGACGGCAAGTGGTATGTCAGCCGCAGCGGCTGGGGCCGGGGCGGCGTCTATCTCGCCCCCCTGATTTGGAAGGAGCCCGCGGAGTAAAAGGCGATGTCGTCGCCAACCGGGACCGCCCGAATGCCTATGAATACCACACGCAAACCTAACCTCTGGGCCGTGGTTCTCGGCTGGAACCATGCCGAGGACACGATCGAATGCCTGCACAGCCTCGCGGCAGGCAGTCCCGCCTGCGGGCTGAACCTGCTCTTCGTCGACAACGGCAGCAGCGACGACCAGGTCGATCAAGTCGCCCGCAGCGCGCCCGATGGGACCGTGATTCTTCGGCACCCCGCCAATGTCGGCGTCTCACGCGGCTTCAATGCCGGCCTGAAATTCGCACTGGAGCAGGGCGCAGACTACATCTTCATGGCCAACAACGACACCACCGTCGCGCCCGATGCCATCGAGCAGTTGCTCCAGGCGGCCGAGGCCGAGCCGCACGCCGGCATCCTGGTGCCGAAGATCCATTACTACTCCGATCCCAATGTGGTCTGGTCCGCCGGCGCACGCTATCGAAGACTCCCACCGGCCATCGTCATGCTCAAGACGCCCGAGGCCGACGACGGCCGCTTCGATGCAATCCATAACCTCGAATTCAGCACTCTCTGCACCGTGCTCATTCGCGGGACCGCACTCCAGGCCGCCGGCCTGATGAATCCGAACTATGTCTACTACTGTGAGGACTACGATTTGTCCCTGCGGATCCGGAACGCCGGCTATTCCATCCAACTCGTCCACGGCGCGCGGACCTTTCACAAGGTCGAGCGCGTCACCCGCGATGGCGCATCCAGCCCCAATTTCTGGCGCAATTACGGGCGCAGCGAAGCCATCTTCCGGCGACACTTCCCCCGCGCCCGCTGGATGACCGGTCTGCCCCACATCGCTTACCTTCAAGCACGCAACCTCTACGAAGGCGGTACCACCGCAGTCCGCAATTTCCACAGCGGCTACCGGATGGGCACGACAGAGACACTCCGGCCGATCCCCCAATGGAACGAGCCTGCAGTGGATCCGGTCATCCAAGTCCAACCGTCAGGCGCTTCCGATACCCATAGCCCTGTCCCCAACAACCACGCGGTATGATGGCGCCCACCGATAACCCGCCCAAGGCACTCGCGATCTCCTACTGGAATTTGAACCGCGTGGACTCCGGCGGACTGCGCAGGATCAAGGCCCTGCTGGAAGCGCTTGGCCGGGATTGTGCCGTCGTCCAGCCAAGCCCCGCCCATCCGCATTACCGCACTTACGCATTCGCCCTCGATCTCGGCCGCCGCAAGCTCGGCATCAATTGGGGGATGTTCAACTTCTGCTGGCCACTCAACGCGCGAAAGGTCCATCGCGCCATCGAACAGGAACAGCCGCAATGCCTGGTCCTCACCTCGATCTGGGCGTTCATCCCGCTAAAGCGGTACCAGGGCCGGATCCCGATGGTGCTCGACACACACGACGTGAACGCCGTCGCCATCGCGGAACGTTTCGGCACCCGCCACCCCTTTACCCGGCTCGTGACCTCCTGGGAGCGGCGCTGTGTCCAGGCCATGGACCACATCTGCACCTGTTCCGAGCAGGACGCCAGAAACCTGTGCGCCCAATATGGCCTTCCACCAGAGCGTGTGACCACGGTCCCGAACGGTGTCGACCTGGCCAGGTTCGGAGCGGGCTCCAATCCTGGGCCGTTACCCGAAGGCTTGCGGGAATGGACCGCGGGCGGCGTCACCCTGCTGTTCATGGGAAAGCTCGATTACCAACCCAATCGCGAGGCGCTCGCATTCCTGCGGGACCGCGTCCTGCCGGAGCTGGAACAGGCCGCGCCTCATAGGTTTCGCTTCGTCGTGACCGGCGGACCGGTCCCAACCGAACCGTTTCCAGCTGCCTTCCGGTTCGTAGGCAGGCTTCCGGAGCATCAACTGCTTGGGTGCCTTGCCCATGCCGATCTCTGCCTTGCGCCCATTATGACCGGTAGCGGCACACGCCTCAAAATCCTGGAGTATATGGCCGCGGAAAAGCCGGTGCTTTCCACACCCAAAGGTGCGGAGGGCATCGATTGCCGAGCCGGCGAACATTTATGGATTGCGGAGCCTGAGGACTTCGCGCGGACGATACTCGAGGCATCCATACATCCGGATGCCGCGCCGGCCATGGCCGCACGCGCACGCGCACTGGTCGCGTCGCGCTACGACTGGGATTCAGTGCTCAAGCCGATCTGGCGGGAGGTGCTGCGCAAGAGCGTCTCGTAACGCGCGCAGATCGCGTCCCAATTAAACTCCTCCCGCGCTCTGCGCTCTGCGGCACGTCCCAGCTTCGCGCGGAGGGTTTCGTCGGAGAGGAGTCCCGAGACCGCCTCAATCATAGCCGTGAAATCTCCAGGCTGTACCAGCAATCCGGCCTCCCCGATCGCGTCCGGAACCCCACCGACGCTATAGGCCACCGAGGGTGTTCCACCCAGGGCCGCCTCCAGAAAGACAATGCCAAAGCCCTCCTTGTCGCCTGGCAGATCAAGCACAGGCAGGAGAAAGAGCTCCGCCCGGTAGAGGAGCCAGTTGAGCGTGCGCTCGTCCAGGGAACCGGTTAGGCGCACATGCCCCTGCAGACCGGCATCCGAGATCGCCGACTCGATCCGGGCACGCATCCCCTCCTGGTTGTGGATGAGCGAAAGCCGCGCATCCTCGCCGACCACAACGTAGAGCAGGTCAGGATGGCGACGAACCAACTCCGGCAGGCATTCCTGAACAAAGTCCAGGACGCCCTTGCGCCGAACGAGACGACCGACCGTGAGCAGGACCTTCCGGCCTTCACACGCCTCGGCCAACTCGTGTGGCGCAGGCTCCGGCAGGCCGACGAACCGGCTGACATCCACCCCGGGGGGAATGAGCACCGCGCGATCGGGATCGAGCCCGGCACCGGGGAACAGCGCGCGCGTGAAATGGCTGATGGCCACCAGCCGCTCGGCCCGGCGAAGGAAGAAGCGCAAGGCAAAGCGGTACATGCGACCGCCATGGACCAGGTCGCTGCCGTAGGTGATGACCACATACCGCCGGCGCAGGAGGCGTGCGATCAGATAGCCGGCCGGCGCGGCGACCAGGCTGCCACAGAGGATCACATCCGGACGGAACCGGAAGGCCTCGGGCAGGCCACGAAACAGCGAGAAGAGGACGAATGCCTTCAAACCGGGCTTCGACGCCCGGACGATACGCCCCTGATCGTCTTCAAGCAGAGCTTCACCTGCAGGACGCGAAGCCAGAACCCGCATCGAGATGCCGCGCCGCACCAGGCCGCGGTACAGGTTGCCGATCAGCTCTTCGATTCCGCCCATGACCGGCGGGAAATTCCATGTAATGAGCAGGACTTTCACTGCGATGCCTCACCCAAGGGTCCGAGGTTCGTCAATCGACCGGCTGCCGATAGGCCGCGGGGTCGGCCACACGTCGATAAAGCTTTCCATAATACCCGTTCATCGAAGAGGAGACCAACTTCGGCCGGTAGCCGACATCGATCAGCTCTCGATCGATCAGGAAATAGAGCAACTCCTGGGCCGCCAGCCGATGGGCAATCTCGTTCGGATGCCCGTCGTAGCCGGGAAAGGCCTGCAGTCGCTCAGGACTGCGCCCCTCATAGATCGGAAAGAGATCCAGGCAGGGGATCGACATCTCGCCCAGGCGCGCGCAGATGCGCTCGTGGACATCCCGAAAGGCGTACCCGTCGGGGCTCAGGTCGTAGGAAAACATGGGGAATACCATCGCGCAAAACGGTACCTCCGCCTCGGCACAGAGCATCTGCATCTCGGCCAAGGCCGCGAAAAAAACCTGGGCACCCTGGGACTCCTCCTCCCAGATGTCATGGAAGTACTTGCGAAAGCCGGTCCGCACCCGCAACGCACCCCATTTTTGAAAGGCAAGATGGAGCACATGCGAATGACGTAGGATCGGACGGAACCAATCGGGCGGAAGCTTGGGCATCATGCCGTCGCGCAGCGCGTTCATCAGGTCCTGATGCGCCCAGTCCTCGGCATCGTTCAGACATATGCCAAGACAGACAAGGTTCGGCTTCAGAGCCAGCGCCTGCTCGAGCATCTGGATCTGGGACGGCGGCGCAGTCCCGCCCTTGGCGAAGATGTCGACACGCGCCGGCAGCTGGCCCGCGTTGTAGTTGAGCATCCGCTCCAGCCGCATTCCATAGGTGTCCTCCGGGTCGCAACCCGCACCAGCAGTGAAGGAGTCGCCGATCAACGCCACCCTCAACATCTCGGAACCATCCTCGGTGTATGGGTGGAGGCGCTCCTCAGCCGGATAGATGAATTTGTATCCACGGTCCATCATGGGGTGCTCGGCCAGGGGCGGCACCTGATCGACGGGAAAGATGCGCAGGACGACCTCCAGCATCGCCCAGCAGACTGCGACGGATAGCGTGACCGCCAATGCCCTGAACAAGAGCATTCGTCCCCTGCTGGTTCGAGTACGGCGCCGCTTTATATTGTTATCCAAAATGGGGCCCCCAAGGCTGTTCATCGTAGTGAAGGACCGCGCTCGCTCGTATCGCGATCGGCGCGAGAGCAACATAGCGGAGTTTGCTTCAACTTGCATCGGTGCAAGACCAAAGAAAAACAGGCCCGCGGCAGGGCACGCCGCGGGCCTTGAGGGAGATAACCTCAGATTGGTGACCTCAACCCCAAAGGATTGAGGGCTCAGGAGATATTTGGAAATGCTTCCGCATTCAAACCACACATTCCCGTGGAAACCCCACCCCCGGGCGCGGTCGACCGAGATCGACCGACACCCGAGAATGGCTGTATATTTTTTCCGGAGCAGGGGCTTGTCACGGTTGGAAACCGCGACTGCTCCATCCGGGGTAACATGGTTATATTGAACAGGCTCCACTCCGCGTAAGCAGCCTGGCGCCATGGGAAGTCCGATATCGCATACAACAACGGCAGCGAGCCGCTCGTCTTACACAAAAAAGCGAAGATCGTGTCCTCCGCATCGATCAGAGGACATCGGCTGGGGCAAGGGCCATCGTCGCCAAGACCGGCAAAACCCGCCCCAAGGCGTCGTCGTTGAAGTCGTACCCGGAATTGTGGAGCCCCGCAGACGTCGCGCCCCCCGTCCCACGCACACCAAACAGGAAATAGGCCGCAGGAACATGCCGGACGTAGAAGGCGAAATCCTCCGCACCCAAGACCGGCTCGGTCAGGATGTCGAGATGCTCCCTTCCAGCCGCATGCACCACGGAATCCTGGACGAACTCAACACACCCATCCTCATTGGTAAGGACCGGGTACCCCTGCTCCACCCAGGCCTCTGCTTCACAGCCCAGCCCGACAGCGACACCCGCGGCAACCTCGCCCACACGCCGGTGCAACAACGCGCGGGATCCCTCATCCATGGCCCGAATCGTCCCCTCAAAAACCACTTCCCCCGGGAGGATATTCTCCGCCGTGCCGGCATGGATCGATCCGACCGATACCACACCCGGCCGAACCGGATCCAAGTTGCGACTCACGATCGATTGCAGGGCACAGATGATATGGGCGGCGGCAAGGATGGCATCGCTGCCGAGGTGCGGCATCGCGCCATGCCCGCCGCGGCCCCGCACCACAACGCGAAACAGGTCGGCTGAGGCGAAGAAGGCTCCGCGTTTGATGGCAAACCGCCCCAGGTCCAGGCCAGGCCAGTTGTGAAACCCGATGAGCCTGCCGATCGCCGCATCGCCCCATTGCGCCGATAGCGCGCCCGCTTCAATCATGCGGGCCGCACCCGCAGCCTGCTCCTCCGCCGGCTGGAAGATCAGCTTGACCGGCTGCGGCAACCGGTCACGCACCTGGACCAACACCGCCGCCAGGCCCAACAAAAGCGTCATGTGCCCGTCGTGCCCGCAGGCATGCATCACCCCGTCGGTGCACGAGGCATACGGCACACCGGTCGTTTCGTGGATCGGCAGGGCATCCATGTCGGCCCGAAAGGCAATCGCCGGCCTGGTCCGAAAGCCCGGATCCCCAGGCGTCACCCACGCAACAATGCCGGTCTCGGCCAGCCCGCGAGTGTACGGGATCCCAAGCCGATCGAGCTCGGCACAGATCCGATCGCTCGCATAGGTCTCCTGATAGGCGAGCTGCGGGTGGGCATGCAGATCCCGCCGCAGCTCGCGCAGGCGTGGCAATTCCGGCTCAATCATTGAGGTATGAGGATTCATAGCGATCTCACCTTTCCACAACATTCAATGACAAATCAATGGCGCGAAATTGCAGACCGTGGGTGGCTATGGCTTTGGGAGTGCGGGCAGTCGAGTGGTTGGGCGGTTGCCGGGTTGCAGACGTATTGCACAGGACCTTGGAGCCCGAATCACGATTCCATCGATACCGATACCGATACCGACCCCGACCCCGATTTCGATTTCGATTTCAGTTTCGGTTTCGATTTCGATTTCGGTTTTCTGCATCTGCGGAGCCAATCTCCCCACTGGGCCGAAAGCCCCACGGTCGCGAAAAAACTGTGGGCGGGGTGGTTGCAGATGCTCCCATCCTTTGCTACCTTGGCTGGCATGATATGAATGGAACGGCCGACGGTATGGCCGATTCCCCCCCCTGGAACCGCCTTGAAAGCGGGAGGAATGATCCGGTGAACGGCAGACACCACAATCAAGGAAACGCAATTTCGACCACGGCTGATGCCTTGGATCGTCTCCTTGGTTCACTCTTCTTGGTGCGCCGCCGGGCAGTAGTACTAGGGGGCCATGTGTATGGTGTACCCTGCGCGCAATCGGCCCTTTGATCCTTGTGGGATCTCTCAGCGACAACCCGCTCTTCGGTCGATTCGCGCGCCACGTAACAACGGTTTCCGGGACGGCTGTGCGCCTCGCGAGCAACGTCTTTTGCCCTTTTCGAATTCGTCGGCAATCAGCATGCTGCATGCGGTCGACTGCCCCTCACATATCACCCCTTGGGAACGATCCCCTTTGCATACTTCGGGCCAGCCCGATCCTCATCTAAAATCGATTTTGGAACTATGAATACTCCCGATACCAACACCACCGCTGTCAAGTCAACGGCTTCCCCTCAACCCACCAATGCCAAACCCGCACCGGTCAAGGGAGCCGACATCATCGTCCGCTGCCTCGAACGTGCAGGGGTTGATGTCGTCTTCGGCTATCCGGGCGGCGCCAGCATCGAAATTCATCAGGCCCTGACCCGGTCCGATCGCATACGGGTCATCGTCCCCCGCCACGAGCAAGGCGAAGTCTTCGCCGCAGAGGGATACGCACGCGCTTCCGGTCGACCCGGCGTCTGCTTGGCCACCTCAGGCCCCGGCGCCACCAACCTGGTGACCGGGATCGCCGATGCCTACATGGACTCCATCCCACTGATCGCCGTGACCGGGCAGGTCAATCAGACGATGATCGGCAAGACCGCCTTTCAGGAGATGGATGTGGTTGGCACCACGATGCCGATGGTCAAACACAGTTACCTCGTCCTCGATATCAACGAGCTGCCACAAGTCTTCGCGGAGGCCTTCTACGTCGCTACCACCGGCCGGCCCGGCCCTGTCCTGATCGACATCCCTAAAGATGTCCAACAGGCCACGACCATTCCCGATTATCCGGATACCATCACGCTTCCCGGATACCGCCCAGACAGCTGGAAGCAGGATATCGAGGTGATCAAATCGGATCTCGACCGAATCGCGGAAATGATCGAGGCCGCTTCGCGCCCCGTGATTTACTGCGGCGGCGGAATCATTTCCGCAGAGGCATCCGATGCGCTGAAGCAGTTCGCTCGCAAAGCGAATATCCCAGTCACCACCACGCTCATGGGTGTCGGTGCCATCCCGCAGGATGACCCACTCAGCCTGATGTGGCTCGGTATGCACGGCACCGTCTTCGCCAACTATGCCGTCGCCCATGCCGATCTGCTCCTCGCCCTCGGTGTCCGGTTCGATGATCGCGTGACCGGTAAGGTCGAGAAGTTCTGTGAACATGGAAAGATCGTGCACGTCGACATCGACAATTCCGAGTTCAACAAGAACCGCTTGGTCGATATCGCCATTCAGGCCGACGTCCGTTGGGTCATCGAAGAATTGATCGGACGCGTTTCCTTCGCCGAACGTAAGCCCTGGCACGACCAGTTGAACCATTGGAAACAGCAATACCCGATGTCCTATCACCGGCTGGAGGATCATATCCAACCGCAGATGGTCATCGAGGAACTCTCCAACCTCACCGCCGGTGAGGCGATTATCACGACCGGGGTCGGTCAGCACCAGATGTGGACCGGTCAGTTCTATAACTTCCAAAAACCCCGCACCTATATCACCTCCGCCGGACTCGGCTCCATGGGCTTCGGCCTGCCTTCCGCCATCGGCGCCCAGGTCGGGATGCCCGATACGCTGGTGGTCAATATCGATGGCGACGGCAGCTTCGCGATGAATATCCAGGAGCTGGCCACCACCGTGATCGAACAGATCCCGGTCAAGTCGATCATCCTCAACAACCAGCACCTCGGGATGGTCATGCAGTGGGAAGACCGCTTCTATGACAGCAATCGCGGACATACCTATATCGGTAATCCCAGCAACCCGTCCCGCCCCTACCCCGATTTCGTGAAGATCGCGGAGGGCTATGGTGTCGCCGGTAAACAGATACATCGGCCGGAGGAGGTCGTTCCCGCGCTCAAGGAAATGATCGAAACCCCCGGTCCCTATGTCCTCGACGTGATCGTCCCCTACACCGAACACGTCCTGCCGATGATCCCCGCCGGAAAGACCTGGCGCGACATCATCGTCGAATGACATTCACCCGGCCCCCTCTGCCGAGAGCCCGTCCGAAAGGGCGGGCTCCCCTCCTTCAGGCCTCACCTCCAGTCGGATCATTGTCTGAATCGGTGTCGGGGTCGGAATCGGGATCGGGATCGGGATCGATTCCTGTTCTGATAGTTATGTGGCGTAGGAAAATATGTGGCGCAGAGTCTCGTTGATAGC
>CALLYA010000238.1 GCA_937875495.1 uncultured Verrucomicrobiota bacterium | reverse complement strand
GTTCTTGGTCATTTCGCGGCCTCCTTGAGTACGATCGCGCCGGTCGGGCAGACCCGGCCGCAGGCGTTGCAGCTCGGTTCACAGCCGGCCCAATCCGCGGCGAGCACGGGCGCCCAGATCCGCTCCGGGCCAGTGCCCAGGACATCCGCCTGAAGCGCGTGATTGGGGCACGCCTTCAGGCACAGGCCACAGCGCACGCAGCGTTCCAGGAACGACTCGTCCGGCAGGCTCCCCGGCGGGCGCACCGGCCCGCAGGGCGTGGGGCCATCACCCAGCATTTTCGTCATCCCGGCCAGCCCGATGCCTCCGCCGACCGCGCATGCGCCTGCGGCAGCCACGGATAAAAACCTGCGCCGATCGATCCCCTCCGTGGCAGCACAGGCCGCCGAAGCCGATTCCGTCTTTTCAAAGCGTTCCCAACGTGGAGAAAAATGGATCGCTTCGAAGGCGCAGGTTCCGCCGCAGGTTTGGCAGAATGCGCAATCCAAGCCGCGGGTAGAAAAATGATCAGGTTCGATCGCGTCAAACGGACATGCCTCGACACATTGCCCGCACGCGCGACAGCGGGCGTCGACCTTGCGTGATGTCAGACGGAAAAGATTGGCAAGGGAAAACAGCGCGCCGGTCGGACAGACATACCGGCACCAGAACCGCGGCTGCATGACGCCGGCCAGAAGGATGGCCGCAAAAAGTATGACCGCGGCAATCTGGGCGGCCTGCAACGGCGGTACCTGATGCCAGCCGCGCAGCGTTCCGCTCTGCAGCGGCTCGCCAAGAACCATCATCGATCGTGTCAACACCGGGATCGGAGCCACATACCCGGCAAGCCCGACACTGAACACCGCGCTCACCAGAACCGCACCCAGCAGGGTATATTTCACCCGTACCCACCACCCGCGCCGCTGAACACGGAACCGCCGCGTCCACCGGCCGACTGCCTTGTCAAAAAGGTCGAGGGTCGTGCCGAGCGGACAGATATACCCGCAGAACGCGCGCGGAACCAGCAGGCAGGCAAGCATGATGCCGATTGCCCAGGCAAGCGGAGGAACCCACTCGCGCGACGCGAACCCGGCGGTGAGCCCCACCAGCGGATCCAGCCGCAGAAAGAGATCGGGCGGGATCCAGGCCTTGCTCGCCAGGCCATCCGCATAATGCCTAGGCCACTGCCCGGGCGCATGGTCATGAAAAGTCCACGGACCGAGTCCCGTGAGCACCCAGTCAAACTGGTCCGGGGTCAGCGGCTCGACCGGACGCACGAGAAGGCTGGTTTCGTCGGCGGCGATAACCCTGAACGCGCCGATCAAGCCCTCCTCTGCGACGGGAAGGTTCTGGTCCACGAGGTAGAGTGTCACACTCGGGTTATGGGCGGGGAATTCGGAATCCGGACCGGCAAAGCGAAAATCGCCGGTTTCCGGGTCGATCTCCGCGAGATTCCAGCCGGGGTAGGTCGCGCCGGGACCTGCCGGGCGTGCGTCATAGGGCCAACAGACATAAAAGAAGAGCCAGAGGAAGAGCGCCAGGCAAACGGCCTGGATTCCTCGGCGCAGGGGGGATGCCGCCACCGTGGGCGCCGATGCCCGAAGCCGTTTTCGGAACCGCGGTGCACGGGCGCCGGGAGCCTGTGCGCGGCCCCGGGCTGCAAACCAATCGAGCTTCACCGCACCCCTCCAGCCAGCGCCTTGGCGGTCGCATGCACAATCGCCTGCGAAGTGATCGTGGCGTGCGTGGTTGCGTCTATCTGCTTGACCGACTGTTTCTGCACGATCTGGGCTGGAGTATCGGTCAGGGCGGCATAGAACTGTTTCTCCCTGTGATCCGTGACAGTGACGGAAAGGATCCTGCCGCCGGCGACTTTGACTTCGACTTCAAGGGTCCCGTTGAAGGCGGTGCTGGAGGCGCGGTAGACACCATCGCGAAGGCGTTTGAGGTCGATCTGGTCGAAGAGGCGAACGGCCTCGATGCTGTCCTTCGCTCGGCCGACAAAACGATTGGCGTATTCTTCATTCCGCGCGCCATCGGCATCGATCACCTTTTGATAATAAGTCAGGGCATCTCGGAAGAGGCCCGCAGAGCGGCAAGCGTCTCCTGCAAGCAGGTAGGCCTCATGCGGCCGTCCCTGCTGTGCATACAATTCGGCGAGTCGAACCGCGGTCGCAGTTTCTTTCAGGTCGCCGAGGAGCTTTACGGCCTGCAAGGGGAGCGTCCTGCTATCGAGCATCTCCATGGCCATCTTCCGGCTACCGATCCGCCAGTAACATTCGGCCAGGATCACGGCGTCCGGGTCGCCGGGGCGGACACCTGACTGCTGAAACCAGTATGCTGCCCTGGGGTAGTCCTGCAGGAGCTTGAAATACATATCGGCGAGAGTTTTCTGGTCGCGTTCGCGAAGCGCAGGCTGATTCTGATGCTGTTGCAGGAGAAAATGGACAAGCCGCAAGCCCGGGCGCCAGCGATGGGGATTCGGGTAGATCACGTCCCAGAGGTACTGTCCCATATTGCGCTGATTGTCCCACCCATCGTTTGCCGGTTTGAGAGGCCAGGCGAGATCGAGAGTTTTGGGATAGTCCAGCGGTGTAGAGGCAAACCAGTCTGGTGGGGTATTCCCCGCCTGCTCGATGATCCGCTGAACCTCGCGCTCGCCGAGATCGCGGCTCGTGTCGGATCCGGTTGCAGTATCGGAAGAACCGGCCTTCGGTGTGAGCACAAACCGGGTACCGTTGCGCACAACGGCATGCACTTTATCAAAGGGATAGGTGCGGACGTAGGACCGTCCGCCGGCCTGCACCTGGAAATCGAATTCGCGCTGATCGTTACGGATTTCCCTGACAACCCCCTGGACGGAGGCGCCGTTCAGGAACTCGACGGAATCCTGGGCATGCAGGTTACTGAAGGCGGCCAGGATGATGATGGGTGTGAACAGTACCGTGATTTTGTGGGGAAGGCAGTGTGATATGTTCATGGCAGCTAATTCAGGAAATTAAGACTTTTTTTCATTCTGATGGATGAAGCGCATAGTAACGGGAAACAACCGGAAGGTCGATCATGGAAATGAGCAGGAGGCTGGGCAGCGTTTTCGGCAGGCATCGCGCCTCTGACCGATCTGACCGGTCTGACCGATAAGGCAGGGCATGCAGGTACGCGTTGACAGTGACGTTGAAAAAGCTTGAGTTCGGTCTTCTTCGAAGTCGCCGAGGCCTGTGAACCCTCCGCAATGTTCTGCACCCCGCTGCGCGCCGCTTGCACCATCTCATCATGGGTGCGGCTGCGCTTACTGATGTATTTGTCGCAAAAGCGCACCGTCACATCATAGACCAATTGCGCCACCTGAAAGCTCTTCAGCTTGCGGTAACCGCCATGCTTGGGAATCAGCTCAGACATTTTGCCTCCTTGTTCCACGCCGTAGATGCAGTCCCCTTTATCCACTGCGTCCCCCCGGTTTCATGAACGCATCCCTCCAATTAGAATCTGGCCGAGGTCACCGTGGTCGAGGCGGTCAGAGCTGTGGCGAGCTCCTTGAGCAGCGCCTTGCCATATCGTCTAGCCCGATTCCTGGTGCGCCGCCCATTTATCGACGGCGTGCGAATGGAATGTACCCAACATACAATCTTGACCATTAATGATAGCAGGTGACAACGCACGTGGGAAGCGGAAAGTTGGCGAGACTTTCAGTATTGTCCGACCTATCTCGCCGCCACCCGGTAGGTAAGGGCGTAAACCAAAACGAGGAGCTGCCGACGATGATAACGGACGAGGTCCGGAGAATGGAGGAGGAGGGGGAGGACTGGACAGGCTCCAGAAACCCGCGCCCGCTCGATCCGGGTGATCGCGGAGGTGAAGGCCGGAGAGTGCATTGGGGATGGCCTCACACGAAGGCACGAAGCCACGAAGGGGGGGGATTCCATAGAAGGGGGGCGAATCATCAGTTTCCCCAAGACATCATCGTCCGAAACGCCTGCCTACAATATCATGGGTTTGGCTGCAGTTCAGTTCCGTGGCGAACGGACCGGTTCGGATATTGGATTGTTCAAACCTACCATCGAAACCGGATGGAGCCGCAGTCCTCCTGCTGTCCAATATGCCTGAAAAATACTGTTCTCGATGCTCAATACACGTTCTTGTAAGTTCTGTCTTATCAAAATTCTGATTAACCGATAGAAATAATGATTTACTTGGAATTTTCATCCTTGATCGACCAAATTTCTCAGGCCAAATAAGCTGGGCAACCCCGCAAGCCAAAAGCCGCCACAAACCAGACCTGAACGGTCTGGAAGTAGCAAGAGGCCATCCGAAAAGGTCTTCGGATCCGGATGGGGAGGTATCCCGCAGAGATCGCAGAGGGCGCAGAGGTGAA
>CALLYA010000237.1 GCA_937875495.1 uncultured Verrucomicrobiota bacterium | reverse complement strand
GATAGCGACCCCGACCCCGATCTAACTTCGCCATGGACCTTTTCGGACGGGTTCTGGCTAGAACGGAATGGATGAGCGAACCCAGGAGAAGGCATGGATATGAGCGACAGACAGGGGCTGCAATCGACCCGAAAGGGGTCCGCTCTCGCCTGGATGGTGAGCTTCGGCTGCGGGGCGCTGCTCCTGACCTGGCTCCTGCAGACCCGGCACAGGGTTGTGATCACCACATTCTGGGAGACCCCGTTTGCCACCCTATTGGCGGTCGGCCTGGTCAGCGGGATCGCCCTCGCGATCGGCTATCGAAATGGGCTCCACGGCATGCGGATCTTGAAAGGGTTGGCTATCAGTGCCTTCCTGCTGCTTGCCCTGGCCGCCTATTTCACGGAAACCGCATGGAGCTGGATCCTGCTTCCAGGCTTGGGCCTCTTCATGATGGGCGCCTTCACCGGCCTCGGATCCCTCGTCCTGCGCAGCTTACAACTTGCGCCGAGGTCGGTGGCGGTGGAGATCACCCTCGGCGCAGTCGTCGGCTGCTGGCTCGTCTCCACCGGCACCTTCCTGCTCGGCATTGTCGGACTCGCGGCGCCCGCCATCATTCGCATTGCCTGGGCGACGGCTGTCTTGGTCGGACTGATCGGCGCCCTCCCCCTTGCCGGCAGGGCGCGCCACGCTATGCACAGCAATTGGGCGCAGCTCGGGAACGATGGCCGTTTCGTCGTGGGCCTGACTGGATTGTTCGGCGTCGTTGTCTTGCTTGGGTGTCTACTCGCACCGATGGATTACGACGCGTTGGAGTATCATCTCGCCCTTCCACGGCATTACCTGGTCTGGGGTGCGATCCGGCCGACACCACTCAATTTTTATGCGGTCTTTCCGCAAGGCGCCGAGATGCTCTTCATGGGCGCACTCGCATGGGTCCCGAAGGCATTCGCAGGCTCCATCCTCGCCAATGCGCTCCACGCCGCCGCACTGCTGTCCGCGCTGCCCGGCTGCTTCTATGCCGCCCGCCGCTGGGCCGGCGGCGTCGAGGCCGGCTGCGCGGCTGTGCTCCTGATCGTATCGACCTATTTCGCCACCTGGGCGGCCGGGCGTGCGCACGTCGAGCTCTTCCAGCTGCAGGCCGCATCCGCGGCGCTGGCATGCCTGGCGCTACCGGCCAATGCGTGGCCGAAGCGCGGGAGCGCGGTCATCGCCACCGGCATCGCCGCCGGTTGGGGTGCATGCCTGAAATACACATCCATCCCCTGCATCGCCCTACCCCTGGCCGTCGTGTGGATGGTCCTCGGGCGACGCACGCCCTCCGAAAAGCCCACGGTCCCGCAACGCCTGCTTCCACCGATCCTGTTCGGCCTCACCGCACTCGCCCTCTGGGCCCCCTGGGGCCTGCGCAATCTGATCCGCACCGGCGATCCCCTCTTCCCACTCTTGGTCGACTGGCTCCCTTGGGCCGACTGGGATCCCATCCTGCAACATCAGTTCACCATCATCCACACACGTCCGCCCATCCCCGTCCTCCAGACAGGCCTCGAGCTCTTCGGCCAGTTTGCCGGCGGTATGCGCGAGGTCGATCCCGATGCGGCCAACCGGCTGGGACCGCTGTTTTGGGTACTCCCCTGGGCTGCCTTGGCCGCATGGCGCAGCCGAGCGATCCGCGTCCTGGCGGCGTGGTATGTCGTCGTCATCCTCCTCTGGCTGACGACCACCTTTCAGGTGCAGCGCTACGTATTCTTCCTGGCCCCCGCGGCCGCGATCCTCGCAACGGCCGGTTGGGACCAAATTGGGGCCCAGGTGCATAAGGAGCGCGTGGCGGTTCGAGTCGCGCTCGCCCTGGCCCTGCTCTGGCTGCCCTTCCATCTGCGCTATTCATGGGGGGCACGGATGTACGCAAACATCCTCGGCGCGGATGTACGCGGGGCGGAACGTCCACAGGGTGTGACCCTGGAGGACGAGGTGTTTGCGTACCTGTGGCACGGCCCTTCCGGCGGGAACGAGTTCCGGTTCTGGGACACCTTGGATCATCTCACCCGAGCCGGGTTGCCGATCTGGCTGCTCGGCGAGGCGCAGACCTATCACGTCCACCCCAACGGCCTCACCTACGCCACCGTCTTCACCCGCCATCCGCTAGAGGAGTTGGTCAAGTCCGCGGATTCCCCCGATGACCTGCGGCAGGCGCTCATCGAAGCCGGCGACCCAGCCCTCGCGTTTCATTGGGAGGAGCTGGCCCGCCTGGAGACCTCACGCACCTTCGTAGATCCACTGACCGGTGAAGAGCAATCGGGCTATTGGCGTTTCGCCCCACGGGATTGGGAGATGCTCAAGCAACTATTGAATCACCCCGATTGGTACCAACGCGTCTTCCCCAGCCAGGCATTCCCGGAGGTCCCGGCCGGACCCGACTGGTCTCAGCCGGGCGAACAGATCCGCCGCTGGGCCATGAGCTACAGCGACCAGCTGCCGGCCGCCCCCCCGCGGGTGCCGCGGATCGAGATTCTCCTACCCCGAACGCGAGTTTCCGCCCCACTCCAGGAACCTTCTGCCTCCGAATGATGACGAAGGATCCTTGGGACCGATCACGGGGAATATGGTAGATTGGTGGATCTTCGCGGGTCCTCGCGATCACGCGCCGAAATAGTGCCGAATCAGGGAGAGAATCATGAGCAAGCAACCACTCAAGCCGGGCGATCCCGCTCCGCTCTTCACAACCGTTACAGAAACAGGCGAGCCGTTTTCCCTGGAGAGCCTTCGAGGCAAACAGGTGATCCTCTACTTCTATCCCAAGGACAATACCCCAGGGTGCACGACTCAGGCCTGTGGTTTCCGGGATGAGTACGAGACGATCGATGCCGCCGGCGCAGTGGTCCTGGGCGTGAGCCCAGACGGCATCGAGAGCCACAAGAAATTCAAGAACAAGTTCGAACTCCCGTTCTCCCTGCTGGTCGATGAAAAACATGAGATCGCGGAGGCATATGGCGTGTGGGGTGAGAAAAAGATGTACGGAAAATCGTACATGGGAATCATCCGCAGCCACTTCGTCATCGACGAAAATGGCATCCTGACCGATGTCCAGGTCCAGGTGAGCCCCAAGGACAGCATCACCAAGGCGATCGAAGCCCTGAAGCCGAATGTCTGAGGCCCCCAATACCCCTTTCGGCCCCCTTGCATGGTGCGGGCAACGCCCCTAGGATACGACGTGGAGTCCGTTCGGAAACGCTGTTGGACCACAACGAAGGTCGCCGGGGCGGGATCGGGAGGACTCCCGCAGAGATCGCAGAGGGCGCAGAGGCGTATTGGGAGGGAGGATTGCAGATACGTCGGAGCTGTTTTCTGCAACTGCCTAGGTCTGCGGAAAGCGGTTTTATCCAAAATTTCCCCAAAAGGAAGGGATCAGAGCATCGACCCTACTCACCCCCGTCACCAGGTCGGAAACGCCACCGCGACCTCTGCGGGAGGCTCTCCGGGGCTCAATGGAAAAGGTAGATGGCGAAACAAGATCGGGGTCGGGGTCGCTATCGGAATCGGAATCGATGAGAACCCCGATTCGGCCCAGTAGTAGGTGGAGCCCGTCCGGAAACCGCATGGGGCCACAACGAAAGATCTCCGGGGCTGGATGGGCCGGATAGGAAGGGGGGAGGGAAGGTGAAAGGTAAATAGGAAAGACACGAAGGTCAGGAAGGAGAGGTTTGCCTGCGGAGGGTAAGGTGACCCCTGCCACTGCCTTGGCCTGAGGAAAACGGTATTTTTTAAAAAGGTAGGGCCCCCTACTCACCCCCGTCACCAGGTCGGAAACGCCACCGCGACCTCTGCGGGAGGCTCTCCGGGTTCGGACGGGTAGGGTGAGGTATGGCCGCTACCGTTTCGGACGATCACTAGCTGCGAGACGTTTCGACATGTCGAATTCCCCGATCTGCTCAATACCTGTTTCCCGTCGGCCCCTACCCGGCTTGCTCCGGCTCGCGGTCGGGACCGGTTCGCTGCTTTGGCTGCTGCTCTGCCTCACGAGCGGGATCGCCCAAGCCCAGGCGGAGGCGACATGGGCCTCGCGCGTGGTCGATTACGAACAGGGGATCGGCGCGGTCCCACCCTTCTTCCAGCCGAGCCTTGCACTCGGGCCGATCGCTGAGACCGCACACCCGCTCAACGGTAGCCTGCAAGTTGTCAGCATCGGCCAAGGCGGACATCTGACGCTGGCCTTCGAAACTCCGGTCGAGAACCATCTGGGCCAGCCCGATTTCATCGTCTTCGGCAACGCCTTCTATTCGAATGCGGTGGAGCGTGTACATTTCCAGGAGCCGGGCTGGGTCGAGGTCGCAGTCGACCACAACGGCAACGGCACCCCGGATCCGGACGAACCTTTCTACCTGCTCGCAGGCGGAATGCTTCCCCACCCCGGCACGCCGCCAGAATTCCCTTTGCCGCCGGAGTACAGCGGCTCGGTCGATCATGCTCTCCTGCCGACAACCGGTTATTGCGACGTGACCCCCACCCTCGGCACAGGTGACCCCACGATTCCGGACGATCCCTTAACCCCGGGCCTGACCGAAGGCTCGTCCGGCGGCGACGCGTTCGATCTCGATTGGGCGGTCGACTCGGCCGGTGCGCACATCGCCTTGACACAGATCGATTTCATCCGGATCCACAATGCCTTCGCCGGGACCCAAAACATCGGCTCCCCCGGAACATCCTCGACCGAGGTCGACGCGATCGCGGTCCTTCCGCGGCTGAACCCAGCGGGCGACCCGGCCGCCACCTGGGAGCTATGGTGAGCATCCCCTGCCGACAACAAGCCAACCGGGGGTTCAGCCTGATCGAACTCCTGGTCGTGATCGCCATCATCGGAGTCCTGGCGGCCCTGACCCTCAGCGCCGTGAACTCCGCCCGCAAACGCGCCGCCACCACTTCCTGCCTGAACAACGTTCGACAGCTGGCGATTGGCGCCATCGGGTATACCGCTGATCATGACGGCCATTTCCCGCTCGGCGCACCCGATATCTGCTACGATCCGACACACCCCGAGAATATGCCGGCCAACCTCGATCGCTGGTGCGGCAAACGTCGGCAGGTCGGTCAGCCCTACGATTTCACGCTCGCACCGATGTATGCCTACGTCGGCACACGCACCATTCCCACCTGCCCCGAGATCGGGCGAGGCAACAATCTGCTGCCGGGATTTGAGTCCGGCTCCGGCGGCTACGGCTATAACCAGCTCTACATCGGCGGCTCGCCCAACCTCGACTGCACACACTCCGCCAGAATGGACCTGGTCCGGAGCCCGACCGAAACCATCCTGTTTACCGACTCCGCGTTTCTGGGTCCTGAAGGCCTGATCGAGTACCCCTTCACCGAGTCCCCGCGCTGGGAATACAACGGCAGCCTGCAAGGCCGATCCGACCCCACAACCCATTTCCGGCACGCCCAGAGGACGAGCACGGCCTGGTGCGACGGCCACGTCGATACGCAGTCCCCAGGCACCGGCCACGCCACACCCGCACGCTTTGAGGAAAACCACCTCGGCTATGTCGGCGACGCCGCCCTACCCCACAACGGCTATTACGACCGGAGGTGAGGAGGGGAAACCGGAGGTCTCGCGCAGAGGCGCAGAGGCGCAGAGGCGCGGTGGCGTTTTCGAGCTGGCGGTGGGAGTGGGTTGGGGCAAGGCTTTGATCCTAACCTTCTTTGGGTTTCCGTTTCCAGCCGACCAAGTTGGGTTCAGGATGCCCTCATCACGCCTGAAGCCCTTCCTGTCCGGAAATTGCGGTCCCTAACACCATTCATGTATAACGAGTTTTTTTCTCGTTGTGTTATTGACTATTGACCGCATCGGGCTTTAAACTTCATGGGATGGTGAAAAATTCACAATTAGAAGCAGAAAAATGATCATCTCGATTACCCTTGAAAACTGGATGTCCTTTCGGGATAAGGCACGTTTCTCTATGACCGCCAGTAAGGAGCGGCAACATGGCACACGGGTGCCTAGGATTGAGAAATACCAAACGCGTGTGCTACCCATTGCTGCTGTTTATGGGGGCAATGCGTCTGGGAAGACAAATTTTTTCAAGGCTCTACACTTTGCCAGAATACTGGTTACAAAGGGTACCCAGCCGGAGAGCCTAATCCCGGTCGAACCCTTTCGGCTTGACGACGGTAGTGATTCGAAGCCCTCACGATTCATGTTCGAGCTGCTTGTTGATGAGACCATCTATGAGTTCAGCTTTGCGGTAACACGAAGGTCTGTGCTGGAGGAACGAATGGTTGTTATCAACAGCTCCAGCGAAAAGGTGCTCTACGACCGGCGTGACGGAAAACCCAATTTCGATGAATCCCTGAAGAAGGATCGTTTTTTGGAATTCGCGTTTCGAGGAACCCGCGACAACCAGCTCTTCCTGACGAACACTGTCTCGCAAAAAATCGACAACTTTCGGCCGGTCTATAGTTGGTTCAAAGACACACTGGAGTTGGTTGCCCCTGACTCCCGGTTTGAACCGTTTGACCAGTTTATGGAGGAAGGCCAGCCGTTATACACAACAATGAACGAGTTGCTGTCCCAACTCGATACCGGGATCGCTCATTTGGGTGGTGAGGAAATTCCCCTGGCGAACCTCCATTGGCCGTCAACATTCAAGGCTATGCTTCAAGAGGAAGTCAAGGAAGGAACACCTGTACGAATCCTGGCAGGACCAGGCAATGAACGAATAGTGGTGGCCAGAAAAGATGGGGAACTTGTCGCTCATAAACTTGTGGCCTATCATCCAAATTCCGATGGGGCAAATACCAAATTTGAGATGCGCAATGAGTCGGACGGCTCCCAGCGGGTGATCGACCTCTTGCCGGCATTTTTGGAATTGTCAGCCCCAAAATCCAAAAAGGTCTTTGTGATCGACGAGATCGATCGCAGCCTGCATACCTTGCTCATTCGCAAATTAATAGAGACATATTTGAATCAATGCTCAACGGCCAGCCGATCGCAGCTGTTGATGACCACCCATGATGTTCTTCTGATGGACCAGCAACTGCTTCGACGCGATGAGATGTGGGTTGCCGAGCGGGACAGAACGGGGGTCTCCAGCCTGATTTCCTTTAGCGAATACAAGGATGTTCGGTACGACAAGGACATCCGCAAAAGCTATCTTCAGGGACGTCTCGGAGGGATTCCCCGTATCTTGATGGGCTGCGGTGTGAATACCCCGTCCAGAAAAGAAAAGGGCGAAGGGGACGAATGATGAAGCGCGGAAGGCGCAGATTCCAGAGACCCCCCGGCGAACGCCCATATCGGAGGCTGTTTGTTATCGCAGCGGAGGGAGCGAAGACCGAACCTCAATATTTTGCTCTCTTCAATGACCAACAATCGGTGATCAAAGTGACCTGCCTCAAAGGCAGCCACAGAAGCTCTGCACCACGCCTGCATGCCTCTCCATCTCCCTACTCTGCGGCTCTGCGCCTCTGCGCGAGTCCTCCCCATCCGGGACAAGTCCGCAAACGGATGGAACAGCATATCAGGGAGGAAAGCCTGAAATCTGGCGACGAAGCATGGCTGGTCGTCGACAAGGATCAATGGACTGATGAACAACTGACAGAGCTCTATTCTTGGTCTCAGGAACGGAAGAAATATGGGTTTGCCCTCAGCAACCCCAAATTTGAATACTGGCTGCTGCTCCACTTTGAAGAGGGCAACAAC
>CALLYA010000236.1 GCA_937875495.1 uncultured Verrucomicrobiota bacterium | reverse complement strand
CCTACCCACCCCGATAGGTTGGTCGAAAACGTCACCGCGCCCTCTGCGGGAGGATCTCCGGGTCCGGATGGGGAGGTCAGGTTGAGAATGCGGCAACCTTTTCGGACAGGCTCACGCTAGGGAGAGGCTGTCCGAAAAGCCCATCGGGGCATAGCTGAAGGCACAGCGGCTCCGGATGGGGAGAACTCGCGCAGAGGCGCAGAGGCGCAGAGGCGCAGAGGCGCAGAGGCGCAGAGGGGGGGGTGTTTGCGGGGTTGAGGTGATTCCTGCAACAGGCTTGATTGGTTGGAAACGGTAACCCTGAAAATCCCAAAAGGTAGCGACCTGAGCCTCGGCCCTGCCCACCCCAATAACCAGGCCGAAAACGCCACCGCGCCTCTGCGTGAGGATCTCCGGGTCAGGATCGGCAAACTGCTGTGGATTCCTTTTCGGAAAAACTCTAGTGTCATGCGAACATCAGGGCATTCGGGCGGTTTTCGGATTGTGGTCATTTTATCCACGAACTTTCCACGCCGAATCACACGTTCCATCGATACCGATACCGATCCCCTTTTCTCTGTTCCCCATCTGCGGAAATCTGCGAAAATCTGCGGATCATACTTCCCACTCGTTCGGGCATACGCATTCCTGATCGCAACGCAGGCGGAATTCTGCGGAAATCTGCGGATCAAACTTCGCACTGGGCTCAAGGCCCCATGGACAGGAGAAACTAATGAAACATCCCAGCAGCCCTACTACCCGCAGAGGCTTTCTCCGGCGGATCGCACCGGCGGCCTTGGTCCTGACCTCTGATCCGTTCGGGAATCGGACGAGGGGAGCTACCCCGTCCCCAGTGTCCAGTCCGTCCATACGACTGGGCGCACCGGTCTTCTCACCCCAGGATGATCCCGAGCTCTTTGCGCTCGCACACAAGGAACTCGGCTACCGGGCGGCCTATGCGCCCAACGTCCAGTTGGGCGATCGCGATCGGATCAATGCCTTTGTCAAGGCCTTCCAAAAACAAGACATCGCCATCGCCGAGGTGGGCCGCTGGGTCAACCTGATGGATCCCGATCCCGTCAAACGGAAGGCGAATTTGAAGACGGTCACCGAAGGCCTTGCCCTTGCCGAAGAGCTCGGGGCCGGGTGTTGTGTCGATATCGGCGGATCGTTCAACCCGGATGTCTGGTTCGGTCCGCATCCGGACAACCTCTCCGCCGCCGCGTTCGACCTGGCCGTTGAGAACGCCCGGGCCGTCATCGATGCAGTACGCCCCCAACGCGCCAAGTTCGCCTATGAGATGATGGGCTGGTGCATCCCGCACGATGTCGATACCTACCTCAGGCTTATCCAATCCATCGATCGCCCCGCCTTCGGTGTGCACCTCGACCCCTGCAACCTGGTGAATAGTCCAGAGCGGTTCTACCAGAATTCAGCACTCATCCAGGACTGCTTCGACCGGCTCGGCCCCTGGATCGTCAGCTGCCACGCCAAAGACCTCGCCTGGGAGGTCGAACTTAACGTTCACTTCGTTGAGGTCATGCCTGGGACCGGCTCCATCGATTACCCCACCTTCCTCGCCTGCTTAGCCAAGCACCCCGCACACCCACCGCTCATGATTGAACACCTTGCGGATGCGGCGGCCTATGACCAAGCCCGGCGGTTCATCATGAAGACCGGGAGCGCCGCGGGGATCGACTTTGGGTGATCCCCGCCCCGATCCGCGGCGCTGTCACAGCAAAAGCATGCAATCACCGTAACTGTAAAACCGGTATTCCAACCGGATTGCCTCCCGATAGGCCGCAAGTATCCGATCCAGCCCGCTGAATGCACCGACCAAGGCAAGAAGAGTCGAACGTGGGAGATGGAAATTGGTCAGGATTCCGTCCACCAACTGGAACCGGAAGCCGGGCGTGATGAAGAGTTCCGTCACCCCTTCCTGTCCTGTTCCAGCAAGGATCGCGGCCGCCGCACTCTCCAGGGTCCGCACCGAGGTCGTACCGACCGCAATCACCCGCCCCCCCGACGCACGCGCCTGCCGAATTCGTGCCGCGGCCGCCGCGTCAACACGGTAGTACTCCCCATGAATCGGGTGGTCCTCGAGTCGTTCACTCTTGACCGGGAGAAAGGTCCCCGGGCCGACATCCAGCCGTACCCGCGCCGTACCCACGCCCCGGCGATCCAACTCGGCGATCAGCTCAGGCGTGAAATGCAGCCCCGCAGTTGGGGCCGCCACCGCAGCACCCTCCTGTGCAAACACCGTCTGGTACCGCTGCCGGTCCAGGAGCAGATCCTCTGGCGAGTCCTCCCGCCCCCTGCGTTTGCGGATATAAGGAGGTAACGGCATTCGGCCGAAGCGATTCAGCCAGGCGGGAATTTCCGAGAGTGGTACGCCAACCGGGCAGACCAATACCATTCCGTCTGCCCGTCGCTCCACGACCTCGATCTCGGCACCTTCCCCATCGGCTTCCGTTGTCACGACCTTGCACCGCAGGCCCGAATGGAGCCGACGCCCCGGTTTCGCCATCGCCCACCACCCCGGGTGGTCGGGTCCGCCCTCCTCCACAAAGAGAAACTCGACCGCCCCGCCCGATTCCTTTCGGGTGAGGACACGCGCGGCAAGGACCCGTGTATCGTTGAGAACCAATAGATCACCGGCCCGCAACCACTCCGGGAGGAGCCCCACGCCGGTATGCGTCAGACCCTGGCGGGCACGGTCCAACACCAGCATCCGCGCGTCCTGCCTCCGCTGCGCCGGTCGGTCGGCAATCAAGCGGTCCGGCAAATCATAATCGAGTTCGGAAATCTTCACACTCGCCCTCGCTTCAAAAATCGGATCTGGAAGAGGCCCCCATGGACAACCACACCGTCGGATTGGCAGATATCTAGAGGCTGTCCGAAAAGATATCCGCTTTCCCATCCAGACTTTCCCATCCGGATCCGGAAAACCTCCCGCAGAGGGCGCGGTGGCGTTTTCGACCTGCCAATGGGATTGGGTAGGTTCCATGCTCTGCCCCCAACATTTTTGGGGAATTTTAGATATTCCGTTTCAACAGGCCAAGGCAGTTGCTGATAACTGCTCCGATGTAGCTGCATCCCCCCCTCCCAATACCCCTGCGCCCTCTGCGGGAGTCCCCCCCATCCGGATCCGGAAAACCTCCCGCAGAGGGCGCGGTGACGTTTTCGACCTGCCAATGGGATTGGGTAGGTTCCATGCTCTGCCCCCAACATTGTTGGGGAATTTTT
>CALLYA010000235.1 GCA_937875495.1 uncultured Verrucomicrobiota bacterium | reverse complement strand
CGATCTCTGCGGGATACCTCCCCATCCGAATCCGGAGACCTTTTCGGACGACCTCCAGCTGGGGAATCAATCGCCGATCTTCTTTTTCAAATCCGGGAAGGAACTCGGGTCGTTCGCCTTCATATACCGCTTTTCCGTGTCCAAAGCCGTGACGTTCTCATAGACACCCGTGTCTTTGCGGACAAGCTTGGTGAAGCCCATCTCCTTGTATCGAGAATCACCAATCGGGACACTGATGTTGGGAAGACTGATGCGGATCGAAACCGGGGCGTCAGCAGGGGTGGGACCGAGCGCGAGCCCTGCCGCGGCACATACCTCACCCCAGGTCTTCAACTTCTCCCCCATCCGATGAACCACTTCAACGGTACGGTCGTTCTCGGGGCAATAGTAATCGTATCGAGCCATGAAACATCACCATCCTTGTGCACATGTCTGCTCTGCAATCGGGTTGCGGTTCGACATGGTAACTATGATGGGAACTCCGCCGTGTGACAACTATCCCCGAGGGCATCCGGAATGCCACACTCATTCAGACGTCGCCTTCAGGCCATGGTTACCAACCAGTCAGATCATTGTCCGAATCGAAATCGAAATCGAAATCGGGATCGGGATCGAAATCGAAATCGAAATCGAAACGATTCCCGTTCAGTATGGCACCTCGCCCTCCGAGCACCACTCAACCCTCACTGCCGCGTTCTGTCAGCACCGCAACAATACGGTTTCGTGACCCGGATCCTCGTGGTCGAATCCCACCCTGCCTTCTTTCGATACCGAGGCCGATAGCGACCCCGATCTCGCTTCGCCATCTACCTTGCGGACGACAACTATCCCCGGGGGCGCAAAGGCCCCGGCTCCACAAAGACAGCCGGGCGCAAGTACAACGGCTCCGGCGGTGGGGCGGACGCATCCGGTTCAGACAGCTGCAAACCGAGCTCCACCAAAAGAGTCGGATCCGGCGCCAACTGCCGCCAAGCCGTCGCCGGCCAGGCCGCTGAGCCCGATCCAAACGGTAGCACAATCGGCCCCGCGCCGGCCTGATGCAACGCCAGTACCTCCGCCGCACTCACCCGAATCGGTAGCGCACGGTCCGAATCCAACACCGGTTCGCTCCGGTGCCGCGCTTGAATGTGCCACTCCCCCCGACGCGCATCCGTTGCAAGAATCACTCGGTCAGATTCCGGCGCCGCCTTCGTGAAGAATTGGTGCGCAAGCAAATCAAAGGTCCCCACCCCCAACGGCCGCTTTCCGAACGGCATCCCCATCCCGGTCGCGGCACTGATCCCAACCCGTAAACCGGTGTACGATCCAGGCCCGATCGCGACCACCCAGCGGTCCACCGCTGAAACGGGGATTCCCGCCTCCGCCAGCAGCGCCGCAATCGAAGGGACCAATTCCACGCTGTGCCGGCGCTCCGGAGAGAGACGCCCAGATAAAAACCGTGTCCCGGTCCAGAGCGCAAACGCCGCTTCCCGCGTCGATGTCTCAATCCCCACTACAACCCGATCATCCATCACTCCCCCCTCCCCCCGGAAATAATGCCTCCACCCAGCGATCGTCAGGCTCCGTTCCATTGCGGAGAACCACCTCGATCGCATCCACGGGAAGACATCCCGCCGCCTTCTCCGCCCATTCAATCAACACCACCCCACCATCCGGCGGGAGCAACTCCCATAGACCAATTCCCTCGAAGTCCTCAGGACCACTCAGGCGATAGAGATCGACGTGGTACAGGATCCCCTCTGATATCGGGTACTCCTGGCATAAGGTGAAGGTAGGACTGGTCACAGCGCCCCCATAACCGGCCGCCTGGGCCAGCCCCTTGACCAGTTCCGTCTTCCCCGCGCCGAGGTCACCCGATAGGGCAATCACCGTTGTCAGACCGCGCAACCGCCAAATCTCGGCCCCGATCGTACGCGTCGCCGCGGGTGATATGCTGTGCCAGCTTCGCTTCTCCATTCGTCTGTCCCCTCCTGCCCGTCCTATCCCAGTCTTTCCCCGGTCGGCCGTCCACTTCGGAAGTGGTCCCACCCCGCATCCACCAGCGGCAGACAGACGGAACCTCGGCGCAATGCAAACTCAGCCCCAGGCCCAAGGCAACGCCCCACCATGGTCAGGTCCGTTCCACAGGCCGCCTTCAATCGTGCCCCCGCCGCCTGCCACAAGCCTTCGGGGAGGGCGACCAGCAGCTCGAAGTCCTCACCGTCGAACAGCGCATGCTCCAAAGCCGGTCGGCCGCTTCCCCGGGCAAGCTCATCAGCGGCAGGGCTGACCGGAATCGCCTCGCCCCAAAGCTCCATCCCGACCCCGGATGCCTCGCCCATATGAATGGCATCCCGCGCTAAGCCGTCACTGATGTCGATCATGGCCGTGGGCTTGAATTCCCGCGTCAAGATCTCCGCCTCCCGCAGACGTGGCTCAAATTCGAGATGCCGCCCCAGAATCGACCCGCCCAACCCACCGGTCACACAGAGACAATCCCCCGGCTGCGCCCCCGACCGTAACGTCAGTCGCGCCGGCGCAACGAGGCCGACACCGGCAATCGAGATCGCAGTCGGCCCAGAGGTGCAGACCGTCTCCCCGCCGACGATTTCAAAAGGGTGGCGCTCGGCAAGGGACCGCATCCCACGGTAGAGCCGCTCGATCCAGTCCACAGATGTCTCCTTGCGCAGCGTCAGCGTGACCGTCAACCAGCCCGGCCTGCCGCCCATGGCCGCAAAGTCGCTCAGGACCCGCCCCGCCGCCTTCCACCCAACACGCTCCGGCTCGGCAGTCTCCGTGAAGTGAACACCCTCAACGACCGCATCCGCCTTGAGCAGCAGTTGCTCCACAGTCGGGTCAGGCGCGTTCACTACGGCGCAGTCGTCCCCTAGCCCAACCTGAACCCCGCTGCCCGTGCGCACCGGCGGAAGCCATCCGGCAATCCGGCGGATCAACACCTTTTCGCCCAGGTCGGACAGGAGAGCGTCGGGTTCGATTCCGTGCGGGTCAGATGAATGCACCTTCATGAGGCAGCTCCCGACCCTCCCGCTCGACGGCCTGGGGGACCATATCCTTCAGCCCCAGGGCAAACGGCGCGTGAAGAACACCGTTCTCCGTAATGAAGCCGGTCACCAACTGATGCGGGGTGATGTCAAAGGCCGGGTTGCATACATGAACGCCCTTGGGCGCAACCACAACCCCGTTCCATTCCGTCAGCTCTTCTGCAGGACGCTCCTCGATCTCAATCGCACGGCCGGTCGGCGCGTTCAAGTCGATCGTGGAAGAGGGCATCGCAACGAAAAACGGAATGCGATGGGAGCGAGCCGCCAAGGCCAGCATGTATGTCCCGATCTTGTTGGCGACATCGCCGTTGGCTGCCACGCGATCCGCACCCACGATCACCATGTCGATCTTGCCCTCGCGCATCAGATGCCCGGCCGCCGAGTCACAGAGAAGCGTCACTTCAAACCCCTTCTGCTGCAGCTCCCACGCGGTGAGCCGCGAGCCCTGCAACAGGGGGCGGGTCTCGTCCACAAACACACGCACATGAATCTGCCGCTCCCGCGCGACATAGAGCGGCGCAAGCGCGGTCCCAAAACCGGAAGTCGCTAAGCCGCCGGCGTTGCAGTGGGTCAGCACACCCATGCCCGCACGTAGCAGCTCCGCTCCGTGCTCACCGATCGAATGGCTCATCGCAAGGTCCTCTTCGCGGATGTGATGCGCCTCCTGAATCAAATGCTGCAACAGCACATCCACGGTCAGCCCAGGCTCCAGCTCGTGCGCAGCGGCACGCATCCGCTCCAACGCCCAGTTCAAATTGACCGCTGTCGGACGCGCCGTACCGAGATAGTGAACCAGGTGATCGAGGTGGTGGAGGAAATCGACCGGCTTGTCCCGATCGGCGTCCTGAAGGCCCACAATCAGGCCATAGGCCGCCGCGATTCCAATCGCGGGCGCCCCCCGAACCGCAAGCCGCCGAATCGCATCCCATACCTCCTCAGGCGTGTTCAGCAGGAGGAACTCGGTCTCGTTCGGCAGCCGCGTCTGATCAAGGATCCGGACCGCACCGGGAAGGTCCCGGCCTTCATGCCTGGGTGCCCAGGCAACCGTTTCAAACACTATACTCATTGCGGAATTCGCTCTCTAAAATGGGTGTCGAATAGGAAGGGATTGGATTGGGCGGAAGCACCGCTCCGTGTAAACCCTATAAATACATCATAACGAGCACTTGCACAGTGTTGAAGCCCGCATGAAAAAAGATCGCGGCCCATAAATTGCCGCTGCGCTCGTAGACAGCGGCGGCGACGGCGCCAACCACCCAAAGGGGCAACAGCGCCAGGAAGTGAAAATGGAAGAGCGAAAAAATCAGGCCGCTGACCCCGATCGGTAGCCATCGGTGGCCGGTCCAATTCACCAGCGCACGATAGAGGAATCCCCTGAACATGATCTCCTCCGCCACCGGCGCAATGACCGCGGCGGTCAGGAAAAATACCGGCCAGGCAGGATTGTCCAGGTTCCGCCGGAATAGGTCGACCAGCGGCTGCTCCTCCACCGGCAGGCCGAGCACGTTGGACAATCCGTAAGCCACGCCGGACGCAAGCAAATAAGGCGCGACGCAGAGAAGAAGGCCGATCCCCGCCCAGATCAACCCCATCGGGATTCGCATGATCTCCAACCCCAAGACCAATGCGACCGGCTCCATCTCCACCTTCGACGCGCACCACCAGCCGATCGCACAGGCGAGGATTTGGGCCAGGCCGGCCAATAGTAGAAACGGTACCGGGTTCTCCTCCAATTGCCCCGAAAAAGCAGGGGCGGCAGGCAGGAGACTGAGCAGGATGAACGCACTGAAGACCAGAATGGGCAGCCAGATGTCCCAGCCGACCGGCCGCAGAATGGTGAACCGGCGGCGGCCCTTGGAAAGGAAGAGGCGGTGGAAAACCCAGAGGGTCACCCCCAGGTAAGCCAAAAACATGACGTTGACCGCAAGCAGCCCCCCCCCGCTCAAAGCTTCAAGAACCAAGTCGGCCTCACCCCTCATGTCTCCTCCGGACGTTCCAGGATCTCACGGACCGTGAAGATCGGCTTGTCCTGGCTCTCATGATAGGTGCGGGTCTGGATCTCCGCCAACAGACCCATGCTCAAAAAGTGAACCCCCAGGAAACACATCATCAATGCCAGTAAAAAGGCTGGGCGATCACCCAAGGGACGGCCCATGAAGAAACGTTCGATGATCTGCCAGGTCGCCCAGAGCGCGCCTGGCACCAAGATCGAAAGCCCGATCTTGCCGATCATCTGCATCGGCCCCGTGGAATAGCGAAGCAGGAACTTCACCGTCATCAGGTCCAATACGACACGAATGGTCCGGCCCAACCCATACTTGGATGTGCCGTAGCGCCGCGGATGATGGTTGACAGGCACCTCGCAGATCGAGCCGCCCACCCAACTCGCCAGCGCGGGGATGAACCGATGCATCTCGCCGTAAAGCCGAACCTGGGAAAAGATCTCGCGTCGATAAGCCTTCAACGTGCACCCATAATCGTGTAAGGCCACGCCGGTCAACCGGGAGATCAGCTTGTTGGCCATCATGGAGGGAAGTTTGCGCGTCAGAAAGGTGTCCTTTCGGTCCCGACGCCAACCACTCACCACATCGTATCCCTCGTCGACCTTCTCCATCAATATGGGCACATCCCCTGGATCATTCTGACAATCCGCGTCCAGCGTGATGACCACTTCCCCTCGGGCGTATGCGAATCCCGCCGCCATCGCAGCCGTCTGTCCGAAATTTCGACGAAATCGAATCACCCGGATCCGCTCGGGGTCCTCCGATTGCCAGCGCTTGAGGAACGGGAAGGAGCCATCGCTGGATCCATCGTCAATCAATAATACTTCGTAAGACCGCCCAAAGGTGGGGCCGACCTCCTCCAGCCGCTCACGAAGATGCGGCAGGGCTTCTTCCTCGTTGAACACGGGGATGACAAGGCTCAGTTCCATATTCCCAGTCCTCATGAAAAAAGAGAGTGTTGGTGCCGGGCACAGGTCGTAAACTGACCCGCCCCCCGAATACCGGGCGGTGAGAGCGACCAGACCTGTTTCACGGTCTCCCAAAAAACTGTAACCTCAAACACACACGTTTTTTTCCGAAGTTCATGGCCAGCCCCCCCCGCCGCCTGGGATCCAGCCAGGACCCGTCCGAAAAGGCGCGCTCCTTCAGGCGTCGCCTCCAGGCAATGGTTGCCGATCCGTCCGATCATTGTCTGAATCGGGGTCGGGGTCGGAATCGATGCCTGTTCTGGTTGGTGCCTGGCCCTCATGGACAGCTCAAAATTCGCCGCCGAAT
>CALLYA010000234.1 GCA_937875495.1 uncultured Verrucomicrobiota bacterium | reverse complement strand
CTCTGCGGGAGACCTCCCCATCCGGCCCCGGAGACCTTTCGTTGTTGGCCAATTGAGTTTTCGAACAGGCTCCAGCCGCTGGGCCGATGCCCCATCCCCCCCCCCTCTTGATCGTCCGCATATTTCTGTGCAATTGATATTCCATGTCCGACAAAAGAATTGCCGTCGAGTATAACCAGGAACTGGAGCAGTTCAGCGCACTCCTCGCACAGATCGACCGCCCCGGGCACTACGTCACCTCAGGTGATTGGTCCGGTCCGCTGCCGACCATTCAGGTCGAGGGCGTCGGCACCCTCGCCTTCCCCCTGCTCCCCACGCAGGCCGCTGATATTGCCGCGGCCGCCGAAGAAGCACCCTACGGCCGGGGCGAGGAGACCGTCTACGACCCGAACGTGCGCCGCACACGCCAGCTCGCCGCCGACGCGCTCCAGATCAGCGGCAAGACCTGGCAGGAAAATTTCCAGGAGATCATTCAGCGCGTCGTGGACGGACTCGGCTGCCGCAACCTCGAGGTCGAGGCCGAGCTCTATAAACTGCTGCTCTACGAAACCGGCGGACACTTCGCGCCACACCGCGATACCGAAAAGAGCGAGGGCATGTTCGCTACCCTCGTCATCAGCCTCCCTTCGCCACACACAGGCGGCGACTTGCTGGTCAGTCACGGCGACGAGACCCAAACCATCTCCCTCATCACCCAAGAGGCATCCGAACTGCGCTACGCCGCCTTCTATGCCGACTGCCTGCACGAGGTCCGCCCCGTCGAAACCGGAAATCGCCTCTGCCTCGTCTACAACCTGGTGCATCGCCCGAAATCAAAGAAGAAGGCCAAGCCACCCACCGCCCCCGACTACACCAGCCAAGAACAAATGCTGGCCCAACAGCTCATCGATTGGAGCCGCTCCTCCGAGCCAAGCAGTAAGATCGTCTGGTTGCTCGAACACTCCTACACCCCCGCCGGCATCTCCTTTGCTACCCTGAAAGGCGTCGACGCAGCCCGCGCAACCGCCCTGCAACGTGCCGCGGAGTCCGCCGGCTTCGACCTCTACCTCGGCATCCTTCACATCGAAGAATACGGTCCAGCAGAAATCTATTACAGCGACTACGATTACCACCGCAGATATCGGTATCGCAATTGGTATGGCGGTGACGAAAAGAAGGAGCCGGAGCAATCCGAATACGAGGTGGTCGAAGTAACCGAATCCGATCAGTACATCAGCAACTGGTGCACACCACACAACCAGCCGGTCGATTTGGGACAGGTCCCTCTGCAGGAAGAAGAACTGCTTCCCGATGGCGCGCTCGACAATGAGGTGCCAGATAAAGAACGCGTCACCGAAGCCACCGGCAACGAAGGCGCCAGCTTCGAGCGCTCCTACCTCCGCGCCGTCCTCGTGCTCTGGCCCTGCACCGGTACCATCGAGGTCTTGATGGCCGCCGGCAGCGCCTCCGCCGTCGGCTACCTCAATCACTTTCTCTCCCAATCCCCCCCATCGACCGCGCAACAGCAGACCGCCGCCATCGCCATGGCCCGCTCCATCATCAACAATTGGAGCTCCAGAGGCGTCTGGGGCTCCAGTATCAAAGGCTCCGGGATGGACCTCATGCTCTGCATCCTGGCCAGGCTCCGTGACCGGAAACTCGTCGTCGATTTCATCGAGAGTATCATCCAGGAGCATTATGAGGTCGGGATCAATGACGGACTCGTCGAATGCTTCTTCCGCCTCCCGCTCAAGGATCAGATACGCCTCGGTCAGGGGCTGATCCAACGAATGCTGCAGGACAGCCTCTACGGCGAAGCGATCGCCTTCGTCCACTCCATCTGCGGCCTCTTCCAACTCCCGGAACTTACCCTCCCGCTCGCAGAACAGCTGGTGGCCGCCCTGCCGGACAAACAACCAGGAGAAGAAATGTCGCGTTATGTCTTCCAACGCGACCGCGAAGCCATAGAGATCAGCGACAGCAGCATCGCAAAGCTCTTCGAGGTACTTAGGATCACGCGATCAACCAAGCTGACCGATCAGGCACTGGACCTGATCAAACGCCACCCCGCCATCTACCCACCCGACACCATTCTCGCACACGGCATGCTGAAACTGCGCAAAGCCCTCGGTAAAGGCTTCGCCCAAGATCCGGGCTGGGTCGGACTCTGGCAGACCACCGCTCACTTTCTGATCGGCCGCAGCGCCAACCCGCCGAAACCGCCAACCGATTGGAAACTGCCGGTCAAAAAGGGCTGCCAGTGCGAGGATTGCATTGAACTCATGCAGTTCGCAGTCGATCCGAACCTCCAGCAGAAGCGCTTTCCACTCAACAAAGATCGCCGCATGCACCTGCACCATCGGATCGAGTGGGACCAAATGGACATGACCCACGAAACCGAACGCAGCGGCCGTCCCTATACCCTCGTCTGCACCAAGACCCGCCGCTCGTTCGAACGCCGCCAGAATGAGTATGCCCAAGACCTCAAAATCATGAACTTCCTGGTCAAAACCGCACCCGCCAACGAAACCGAAACCGTTGCCCGCTTACAAGCCGCCCTCGCCGCTCAATAAACCCGAGCCAAGCAAGAGGCCGTCCGTAAAGGCAGCCGCCTTCCCAACCTGGCCAGGCTTTCCCATCCGGATCCGGAGAGCCTCGCGCAGAGGCGCAGAGGCGCGGTGGCGTTTTCGACCTGGTTATGGGGTAAACCGTCCACGGGTATTCGGTTCCGTCAGCATCATGCATGAAGGCAGGGAGATTCAACCGCCAAGACGCCAGGAACGCCAAGGGGGGAACGACACGTTTGGACATGACCTGAACGATATGGATGGATGGGCGCGAGCACATCTGTAGCCTTCATTTCCACGACGAGTCTGGCGCCCACCAGCAAGTCCAATCGGCTCTTGCACTTCATACCCAATGACCCCGCATCGCCATACCATCAATCTCCTTGGCGTACTTGGCGTCTTGGCGGTTCATCCTTTGCGCCGGCCATTGTCGTTGGGACGTTGTTCAGATATACCGTTTCAGCATTCTCCCTCCCAATACCCCTCTGCGCCCAATGCGATCTCTGCGGGAGTCCTCCCCATCCGGACCCGAAGACCTTTCGTTATTGCCCAATGGGGTGTTCAGATGGTTTTGATCAAACCAAGCCTATCCACGGCAGCAACACACCCAGACGATCAATCCAGACCGACTTTCGCTCATTCACCATGCTTCACGACCAAAGGCACAATACAGGTGCGCCCGAACCATGGGCAAATGGATCCACGAAGCGCGTCGCCCTTGGTAATTAAAGGCAGGATGGACATTTTCATCACCCTCCACCGGAATGGATCGTTTGAAGGCAGGACCAATCGCTGGTACTGGTTTTTCCATGGTACGGTACGCTCCAGATTCACTGGTGGTTTCAATTCCAACGAAATGGAGGATGAGCACGGGGCGTTTCCATCCTGTTTTCTTGGTTCTTCGAAACAGAACCGATAATTGAAAATATTGAGCAACCCAAGCATGAGGTGGTCCCAATGACTGAAAGACGAAATCAACTGTCCATTCTATTGTTCGCCATAGGAGCCCTAACATTTTCGATGACCTTTCCGATGACTGCATGGTCACATTGCGATGGCCTGGACGGACCAGTGGTTACCGATGCCAGAACTGCCTTGGCGGCAAAAGATGTCACGATTGTTCTGAAGTGGCTACCCGAAAAGGATGAACAGACGATCAAGGATGTATTCGAACAGGCGCTGGTGGTTCGCAAGCATGACGATGCATCACGCGAACTCGCCGATCGCTACTTCTTTGAGACGCTCGTGAGACTCCATAGGGAGTATGAAGGTGCCGCCTTTACCGGGTTGAGGCCGGCCGGGGAGAAAGTCCACCCCGCAATTGCTCGGGCCGACGCGTCCCTCATAGAGGGTGATGTCGATGAGCTGGCCAGAGATATCGCTCATGCCGTGGAATCCAGCATCCGCCAAAAATTCTCCGAGACCCTCGAGGCCAATGCAAAGAAGGAAAATAGCGTTCAGGCAGGACGTGAATATGTGGAAAACTATGTAAAGTTCGTACACTACGTGAAGTATCTCCACGACGCGGTCACCGGAGATCATGACCACGGCCATGCCACCACGGGAGACTAGGCCACGATTGAGATCGGCTTATGGGATCGCCCGTTGTGGAATATTCTTGGATGGCCTACAAAAGACCACCTTCCGAACCCGGTTCCTTTCGCAGCGATTCCCGGCCTTTCAGCTGAGCCGCATGGCAGCATTCGAACTTCGCAGCGCGGCAAAGTGGGAATCATAACTGCAGGCCGCCGCTCAAGGGCCGTATACGCCCCAAAGATGGCGGATGAAGTAGTTCACAACGTCGGCATTGCAGTGGATGGGACGCTGATGGCACTGCGGCTCGACTCGGCGTTGCCGTCAGCCACGGGTTCATATTCCGAGAATCACGCATCTTCCCCGAAGGCCAGTCTCCAGGCCAAGGCTTCCCGGCGTCTTCGGGCAATCGCGGTGTTCGAGAATACCAGCTCCGCCAAATCATGCAGGTTCACCGGGCGAAGGCATACCTGGCCGAGGGGCCTGCCAAAAATCGGATCGGTGATGTCGATTCTGGCTTCTCGCGCCTCAGAATTAAGCGTCGGATAGAGCATGCTCGCAGGGAGCTGGTTCTGACAACTGATGGTATAGACCACCAACTGATACAACATTTCGCGTGGCAGCGGTTTCTCCCAAAGGTCCCGGTATTTCGCGTCAAGCAGGGCAACAAGGTGTCCCTGACGCATGATGGCAAAGTCAGGTCTGGGTGTGGGTGATTGCCGTCGCTGCGGGTTGTGCCGCGGATCGTACCGCATCATGCCTTTCAGCCTGTGCTCATCTCGAACCGAACAATTTTCCAAATTCTCCCTTAGGAACCGGGACAAGAGAGCCTGGAAGAAGTAGTTCATGTCGAACAGGAACCCAGGCAAAGGAATGGTTTGTGCTCGACCTTCCAGGACAATCCCTTGGGATTCCACCAACAGCCGGATGATGGACAATGCCGGTGTATATGCTGCCGCTAACCGGTTCAACATTCTTTCGGCCTGGTCGAGTCTGTGTACATCGAGATGTACCCGTGTGACCTGTTCCTCCATCAAAGCTGCCAGACGCCTGGATTCACGCCGTAGTTCGAGTAGGCTGGCAACGGAAGAAGCAAGTCGCAACCCGGCCAGTAAGACCTGGTTCAGAAATGTGTCGTCGAGCCGTGGGAAATGCCGGCAAGGCTACGGCCACGCACTCCTGTCCCACCCACACCCATATCTCGACGAGTACCGCGAAATGGGCCGCTGCGCACGCATGCTCAACAAAGGCCTTTATGGAGAATAAGAATTGCACAGCAGACAGAGGTCAGAGCAACTCGCCCCTTGTCCGAATCGGGAGAGCCTCCCGCAGAGGACGCGGTGGCGTTTTCGACCTGGTTATGGGGTAAACCATCCACAAGGATTCGGTTCCGTCAGCATAATCCGTGAAGGCAGGTAGATTAAACCGCCAAGACGCCAAGAGCGCCAAGGGGGGAACGACACGTTTGGACATGACCTGAACGATATGGATGGATGGGCGCGTGCGCATCTGTGGCCTCCTGTTCCACGACGAGTCTTGCGCCCATCAGCAATTCCAATCGGCTCTTGCAGTTCATACCCAATGGCCGCGCGCATCGCCAGACCATCTATCTCCTTGGCGTACTTGGCGTCTTGGCGGTTCATCTTTTTGCGCCGGCCATTGTTGTTGGACAATTGTCCAGATATACCGTTTCTGCATTCCCCCCTCCCAATACCCCCTCTGCGCCCTCTGCGCCCTCTGCGGGATTCCTGCCCATCCGGACCCGAAGACCTTTCGTTATTGCCCAATGGGGTTATCAGACGGGTTCAAGGCCGCGGACAGTTGGTAGCCAGACCGTCCCGGTCTGGTTGAAACAGCGCATAGCAACGGGCACCGAAATCCTCAAATCGAAATCGAAGGAAACCGTGGTTCGGCGTGAAAAATCCGCCCGCAAACGTCCCCAACACCACCACAGCCGTTTCCCGCACCGCCCCCCCAAACCTTTTCCAATCTCAGTTGCAAATAGGTTGCAATTAATAATACCCTTTCCCAAGGCACCTTATGCATTAAGAAAGGGCTAATATTGCAATTGGATTGCAACTTTCCTGTAATCTTCCGAGCCCCCTGCTGAATACAAGTTTGCACCGCGTGTTCGACCGTCAACATAAATCTGACATTCTACTCTTAACTCACGCAATAGGGCCCGGATCCGACTACGTTTGTGGCCTGGCGGAAGCAGGTGGAGTTACAAGACCCGAGTACCTTCCGTTGCGCCCAGGACTCCTGCAGAGATAGGAGTAACAAAGAGAGAATCAAGAAACCTACACCCGCCCCAGATTGAGGACTTTACAAAGCTCCAGACTGGCACACCCGGTAGGATTCAAACCAACCACCCTCGGATCCGAAGTCCAGCCCATAGCCTCTGCAGCATGATTCACAACCGCTTATATACCAGGATTTTGCGCTGCTTATATACCAGGATTTTGCGCTGTAAAAATTGCCGAATTTTACAGCGCCAAGGTAGGGAAATCAAGCGGTTTCAAGGTTGTGACGTTAACGATATTTAATGTATTAATTAGCGGGTGGAATTGCCACATTTAATTCACTGGAAATTCAAACAATTGGGCGAAATCGTTTGACCAATTTGATTTGGTGTATTCATTTTTGCATCCTGTAATTGCACAGATGATTCGAGAATTGATGCGACACAGATGGCCTGCCAGCTGATCATGGTCGACATCGGCACCAGGCGGCATCCCGCACCAAATTGCCTCATGGATGAGATTATTTCGCGCATTAACAATTTTATCCTGGATCGCTTTTTTCATTCCTTCCGGTTCGCATTTTCGGATATCTGGAATTTTATCATTCGGAATACTTGACCCGCTAGCTATTTCGTATTCACAAAGCAATAGTTTTAATCTTTCCTTGTGAGGCGGACGGACTTTAATTTTATTTAGCGAGGCGTGCAGATTGTCTATTGCATCAAGGACCATGTATTGATTCAAAAATGCATCCCAGTCTAGCTCTATGCATTTCGCCCTATTATAAGCATAGAGGATGTTTAAAAATTTTTCTCCCTGGTCTGCTTCCAGATTTTCCCACCAATCGAGAACATGCTTAATAAATTTTTGACAGTCGCCGTATTTAAAGCGTATATTATTTTGTTGTCTTTGCGGGACCCTGCCGTCAAAACTCCACCCCTGAAACTGGAGTCGCACACCATACATATAGGCCAATAGCTGTATTATTAAAAATTCTGAGGAGTGAAAAACTTCGTGTTTTCCCGATAATCCAGAGTCTTCAATTGAGTGCGAGGGCAGAAGAGGGAAATATAGGGCTGTCCGTTTGGTTTTGGGGATCCTGCTACAGATTTCTTCATTGACAGCATCGCAACTGGATCTCTCGCATATTGGCGGATAAATGAATCCATCCATATGTGTTTGATTTTCAATATACTGTTTATTGCGATCATAATCTGGTAGCGGCGTTATGAAAATGTTTCCAAATTCCATTTTTATTGGCTCATTCAAAAAACCGAACTTTGCTGTCATGAAAGCTCTCCTTTGGTTTTTGGACTCATTCAATTTCGAAAAGGTATCAGCAGAACGAACCTAGATCACTCCAGCCGCCCCTCCAAAGTATCGATCCGCTTGGAAAGCCGCTCCTCCATCATCTCGAGGCGTCGGGCAAGGCGTGCCTCGACCTCTCGAATCCCCTGGAGGACCTCCCCGGTCCGCTTCTCTTGGGCAAGGATGGATGCTTCCAGGTTGCGATCGGCCACTTTCCGGGCTTCTTCCTCGTTGAAGAGGCGGTCAGTGAGTTGTTCATCCCGAGCCGTTCGCGCGTTCTCCTCCAGTAGGAGAGCGCCAGCTCGAGCCTTGGCCGCTTCTTGCATATTCTCTTCCACGTGGTCAAGATCAATCGTGCGCGCTCAGGCTACGGTTGCCACAACTGTCCCCTCTACCATGGCCACTATGCTCAAGATTGCCAGGTTTACCCCCAAAACCATTCGCAAACTTCCTAACCATTCCTTTCCCCCTCACCGATAGCGTCCTTCCAAGCGATTGGCTGGGGTAGAAAGGCCAAGCCCCACCTCCTTACCTCAGACCCAGCCGGGGAGGGGCGGCCGGGGACTTGTCCACTCTGTCCACTCTGCTCAACCCAAGGGCCGCTCTCCAGGGGGCTCTGCTGCCCCGGGTATCTCTGCCCACCGGACTGCTGAACCGGCGCCCGATACCCGAGGTCCGGATCGAACGGATTCCAACATGCACCCGGGAACCCACTGCCCTTCCTACTCCCCCGCAGTTGCCCCTCGATCCAGACGAAGGCCCCCTTGGTCAGCCCATCCACCGCGTCCGCGATCTCGTTCCACCCCTCCGCGCTCAGGAAGGTCGAGATCTCCTGATCCCCGCGATCGCCCCTGGGGATCACAATCGTATTGGCCACCTCAGGTTCACCACGCGGTTTCCATTCGCCTAGGGTCGGATTTCCGGGTCTGGGGTCAGGTTGCCCTCGAGGAGCACTACATTGAGCTGGGTCGGTCTCGACACGATGATTCTCTGCCTCCAAGGATTGGGTGATCGTTGCGCGATGTTGCGCTTTCTTGCGTTGGGGTGATGGGGAAAGGGCCAGAGTGGCCCAAAGCGGCGTAAATTGGCTTTCCGCGGTTCAGGTCCAGGCCTATCGGCCGCAGGCGTCCCACGGCCATTTTTGCGCGGGCCATACCTCCGGCTGGTCGCCTGCTCCAAGGCCACCGACTCGCCCCGGGGTCGGGTACACCAGCCATGGGCGCCTGGGTCCCTTCTGAACCGCTGGGATCTCCCCGGACCGGATCTTGTTCCTGATCGTCATCGGGTGCAGATCCAGCCGCCGCGCTGCCGCCTTAATAGAGACAGGGGGGCACATCAATTCCATCTCCAAGGCTTTCTCGACGCTTCGCTCACGAAGCTTGGCGATCACACGCAATCCGCCCACTCGCTCCATCGGGTGCAGATCAACCCAGCCTAAGACCTCCCGCTCCACCTTCTCCAGTACATCGAGCATCGGACTATCCTCCAATAACACGGGATTCCCGGGTCAGCCCAGGCCTCCCGAACAGGTTTCGGCGTTATACTTACGTATAAACTTTGCCCTGTTTTGGGGATTCATCAAGGGGGGTACTAATAATAATTCAACATTTCCGCAAGGTGCGAAAGGTCAGGGCATTACAAATCGGGGAATTTGCGTAAATTGGGAAACGAAAAGCACGAATAAGAACGATTATCCAGGCCCCGAATCGTTGTCACCCTGCAGGACATTCTGAATACTAGCCCGACTTTCGCTATTCGGACCTCAAAACAGGAAAATTGGTCCATTTTCATGTCATAACCCCCTGGAAACGAAGGCCAGGATTCTCGAATTGCTTTGCGGTGAAGACCTACCCTATTGCGTCGGATACAGAAAAGCGCAAAAATGGGGTCATGTTTTTAAGAGCGACCAACCGGCACAAGGACGGAAAAGACCGTGTCCTTTCTGCAAGCGTGCGTGACTTCGTACTGAAGATTCGTTTGGGACTAT
>CALLYA010000233.1 GCA_937875495.1 uncultured Verrucomicrobiota bacterium | reverse complement strand
ACTCGATTAACTCGATTAACTCGATTAACTCGATTAACTCGATTAACTCGATTCCCTCGATCCCGATTTCGATCCCGATTTCGATTTCGATTCAAACAATGATCTGACTGATCGGCACCCCCCGTACACGTACACGTACACAGCGAAGCGGTACACGTTCCCGTACACGAGGATGCGAATGGAATTGGTTCACGCGAAGTTGGGAGAGCGAGTAAGAGTACGAGTAGGAGTATGAGTACGGGGAAGACAAGGGCCTACTATAGAGGGTGCAGGCGACTCGGAGTAGCACGCTCAGACCCTTGCCGTCTGCAGAATCGTTTTTTTACAAAAAATCCCCCCAAAAAAGGTAGGGATCAGAGCATGGAACCTACCCACCCCCATACCCAGCTCGAATACGCCACCGCGCCTCTGCGCCTCTGCGCGAGGCCCTCCGGGTCCGGCTGGGCAAGCGTATGACCTTTCGGACGCCCCCTTGCCCAGCCTGCAACGCTACCGATACAATTCCGGCGCTGTCCGCCAGTCCTTGTCCCGATCATGCCCCCATTCCTTTACCCGAGGTCGGCGCTCCCGAAGTCGGATCGATTCCAACCCCAGCCAGTACCCCGTGGATCGAGGATTCTTCCCAATGCACTCCATCCGAAGCACATGCCGGCCGGGATCGGGCCAGAAATCCAACAGATGCACCTCATACGGCTCCGTCGTTTCGCTGTAGAGATCGACCTCTTCAGCCAGAACCACATTGTCCAATAGGACCCGATAACGCCCGAAATCATACGAGCGTGTCACACCCAGTAAGAGTCGCTTCGGCTCACGCGCATCCACCTTAAACGGTAACTCAATCCAGGCACCCTCCGCCACCGGCGGCCGGTAGAGAATTTGCCCTTTCGCGTAGCCCAGCAATTGCTGCGAAGTGACCTCACCCTCGCCAACCTCGGCTTCCAGGTCCGTGGCATGGAATATTTGATCCAGGTTCGGGAGCTTTCGCTCTGTCGCATGCGGCGCCCGCGCGGTAAAGGTTGGCAGCCCAACCTGATACCAAAAGGCTACGCTCGCATAGTCATCCTGGCGCTCGTTCCAGCTGGTGCTCCTGTAATCCGGATTCTCGTCCGGCGCAATCCAACCAAAATGCTCAATCGTCACCCGGATCGATTTCTCAAACACGATCGGATCGTGAATGTGCCACCGATAGGCACTGGTGTGCCCACCGACAATCCCCCACTGATCAAAATAAGGCGTGCCGAAATAAGGCGTGGACGTCGTCTTCAGGCCCCATGCCGAAAGGAAGTAGTCCTCTGTCCCCGTCCCCCAAATCGAGGCGGTCTCCTCGCCGTCGATGTAAATCTTCTCATCCCCCTCGCCAAACCAGGAAGGACTCCGTGTCCGCACCGCCAGAACCGTTCCGACGTAGTGCCCCTTGCCCTCCGTTTCCAGTAAGAGGTAATCCCTGCCCTGAACCACCGGATACTCCTGCCGGTACTGCGCATAGAAATAGGGCGTGTCCTCCGGGATGTCAGCCTTCTTGATCCAGTCGATGTTGTAGTAAAACAGACTCACCAGCTTGTCGGACTCATTGACGACCTCGATCCGGATCCGCTTCCGAAACGGCATATGCCAGAAACAGTTGTAGGAGTCGCCATCCTCCACCGCTACCGGATCGCTGATCACCTCCCGACGCTGCCCAAAACAGTTCGCGAAGAAATCCCCCACCGGCGCCTCCACCCCCGGCCGCTCATGGCCGTCGTAGTAGATCCGCAACAGCATCTCCTGGTGGTTCGCAGACCCTTCCGGCGCCCAATCCTGCGGCTCAGGCCCCAAAAAGGTCATCCAAATGTGGGTCACGACGCCCGGGCCCTCCGCATCCAAAAGGACCCGCGTTTGCCCCGGCGCGAGGTTCTGATTGTCCCAATTGCTGTCCGGATCGAACGGTGCTCCCGGATCGTACGCGCCATCCGGACCCGACCGATGCGCCGAAGTCGCGCGCATGCTGCGTCCATCCATCGGTCGCGCGAGATCGGCCAGAGCGGCTTCGGTCACCGTCGGCGCACTCCAGCCCCATATGGAGAATATCAACACTCCGCGGAGCAGCCGCCGAATCGTCGCGGCCGCACGCCCCCGGACTTGCCGCTTGTTGCATTGCATCTCTTCATTCCTTATGATTCAGGCCCGATAGAACTTCACCTACACACGGAGAACCCTTTATGCCGCCCACGCCGGAAAACATGGATGTCGGACCCCAACCCCTTGACGATCTGATGGACCACGCCAACATCTCGAATGCCGACCTGGTGCAGGCTTCCACCGCCCAACTTACCCACAAGCAGATTCAAAAGGCGAGAAAAGGCAGAAGGATCACCCTCAATATCCAGGACAAAATTCTCCAGGCACTTTGTACCCACACAAAACAAACGTTCGCCCGCGATCAACTCTTCACCTACCGCGGCAACTGATTATACCCAATCGGCAAAGGTATGAGCCGCTTGCCGAAAGGCGAATCGATCCGTTTGGTTCGACTTTCAACCCAGCATCGGCGAAGGATCCTCTTATACGAACCAAATGGGTTGCTTTTCACCCACCCCTCCCCCAGGATGGGACCGGTGGACGGCCGCACAATGGATCAACCGAGCCCTCAAGGGAATCCGATGAACCAATACACATGGACGGGATCTCGAACCGCCTCGAATCTCGGGTGGAGAAAGCATAAGCCAGGCTTCCTGGCCGCTGCCCCTATCTATCCCCGTGATCCGAGTCAAGCCGGTCTATTCATGTACTCCCTGTATTGGAGCGGTGCCGTCGGTGCCGATCAGGCAACACCGACCGGGGGGACCTGTACCCCGCTCGAAGACGACTGGCACCCCTGTATGTCCTGATCACGCCCCAGTGAGAAGCCAAACGGTATCCGAAAAGGCAGCCGCAAAAGGCGCAGTCTCGTTTTCGACCTGACCAACGGGTCGGTAACGGCTGTCCCCTGTTCTCCTACTCGTACTCGTACTCGTTCCCAATCCCCCCTCCCAATTCCCCTCCGCGATCTCTGCGACCTCTGCGACCTCTGCGGGAGTCCTCCCCATCCGATCCCGATCCCGATCCCGTCCCCCCTCCCAATTCCCCTCTGCGACCTCTGCGACCTCTGCGGGAGTCCTCCCCATCCGATCCCGAATCCTCTCGTACGCGGTCACCTGCCGGATTCAACTTCCCCACTGACCACTGTTTATTGTTGTCGCCCCGACCGAAATCTGAACAATAGTCCTTCGACGTTCCGGCCCCATAGGCACCCCGTTTGTGCCTGAACTCAGATAACGAAAGGCATTGTTCTCATGAATCGTCGCACATTCCTCGGCAAGGCCGGCTTGATCGGAACCGGCCTGGCCGCTTTGCAACCGTTTCCGTCGGTCCTCGGCGCCAACCAGAAGATCCGCTTGGCCATCATGGGTACGAACGGCCGAGGCACAGGAGCTTCGCCCGCCTCGAAGATGCGGAAGTCGCCTTCATCTGCGATCCCGACCAACGCGCCATCGCGAAAGCCGTGAAGGCCTCCGCCGACATCCAGGGGAAAGAGCCGGAGGGACTCGAGGACTTTCGCACCATCCTGGATCGCTCGGATTGGGATGCCCTCGTCATCGCCGCCCCCAACCACTGGCACGCACCCGCCACCATCCTGGGTTGCCAGGCCGGGAAACATGTTTATGTGGAAAAACCGGCCAGTCAGAACGCATGGGAAGGTCAACTCGCCGTTGAGGCCGCACGCAAATATGACCGCATCGTCCAGGTCGGTATGCAGCGCCGCAGCCTCGATGCCTTCCAGCAAGGGATCCAGATGATCCACGACGGCGCCATCGGTAAGGTCCATTTCGCCCGGGCCTGGTACGCCAACAGTCGAGGCGGTATCGGCAAGGGGGAACCCGCCGATATCCCGGATTGGCTCGACTACGAACTCTGGCAGGGGCCCGCCCCGGAACACCCGTTCCAGAGCAATCTCATCCATTATAACTGGCACTGGTTCTGGCACTGGGGCAACGGGGAACTCGGTAACAACGGGATCCACTCCCTCGATGTCTGCCGATGGGGACTCCAGGTCGATTGCCCAACCTCCGTCACCTCCACCGGCGGTCGGTACCACTTCGACGATGATCAACAGACCCCCGATACCAATATCGTCGCCTTCGATTTCGGTCATGCGACCATCACCTGGGAAGGCAGGAGCTGCCAGAACCATCCCATCGAGGGAACCACCTTCGGAGTCGCTTTCTACGGAACCGAGGGGACCATGATCATGGACTCCGGATCCTTTAAGATTATGGACCCCAAAAACCAATTGGTCTCCGAGGTCAAGGGCGACGGAAGCGATACCCAGCACCTGCAGAACTTCCTCGATTGCATCCGATCCGGAGAACGCCCGACCGGCGATATCGAAATCGGACACAAAAGTACCATGCTCTGCCACCTGGGCAATATCGCCTATCGCACCGGACACACCCTGCATCTGAACCCCGATACCGGCAAGATCCTGGACGATCCCGCAGCCGAAGCTCTCCTGCGGAAAGAATACCGACCGGGCTGGACCCCTAAGGTCTGATCCCCCCCGCCGACACAAAGAATCCAGAAAACACCACCAGGCCACGGTCCGCTCCCCCTTGGGGCGGCTGTGGCCTCGCCTTTGTCCGGATTCTGAGCTCGCTTTGTATGAGGAGAGAGAGAAAAGGCCGTGATTCGCTGGGGGGGGAACGCACGGCCTTCTCTAAATTCAGAGTCCAGTGGAAAACTCCTGGTCCCTGAAGCGGGTACCCGCAAGCACCCTCTTTGCTCATGTGCACAAATTGAACCACTTCGAGTCTGACGTCAACCATAAGAATGGAAATTTTTGCACATTTCCCGAAAGAGGCCGCGCCATCGCATCTCCACCCCATGCCGATCCTACCGAAGAAGAGATAAAGATGGATCGAACGGGGAAGCCGACAACAGGCACCACCCATAGGTCAACCGACTCGATTGGGACAATAAAAACTTATTACGAGCAATTCTTGCGCATCCCGCCACGAAAAGATGGCGGAGGTGCAATGCGGTTCAGCACTCGCGGGACGGCGGGGGTTGCGAACGATTCCCCCGATTGCCTCGATTCCCCCGATTGCCCCCGATTGCCCTCGATTCCCTCGATTCCCCCGATTCCCCCGATTCCCCCGATTCCCCCGATTC
>CALLYA010000232.1 GCA_937875495.1 uncultured Verrucomicrobiota bacterium | reverse complement strand
CGGTATCGGAATCGGTATCGAAAGGGCGCGTGATGGGATTGCCTGGAGGAGCCGCATTTTCGGAGGGTTTAGCCACAGAGGGCACAGAGTTCACAGGGAGATTCTTCCTATTGCCATTGACGGGACAACCCCTACTTCAGCCGGGTTACGTTGAGCCTTTCCGACTGACGGTGGCTCGAACGGTTGAGCTCGTAACCTTGCCGCTTTCTTGTTAGAAGGAGGAAATGAACTCACTCCGCCCGCCACGATTCATTTTATCGGTTCTGATCATGGGACTCCTGCTGTCAGCGGCCGTGCTGCATGCGGACCAGGCGCCGCTGCAGTTTTCGGTGAGCTGCGGGGGGCGGCGGCTCCTACCTGCGCATGGAACGGCGGCGGGCGTCTGGTTTTACGTGGATAGGGAGAGTGGCACCCAGCTGCTTCTCTTGGGGCATCGGGAAGTCCCGGAAGGCTGGCGGATGGCGGGCGTCCTACGGGAGGGGGTCCGCGTGCGGATCGAGCTGAATCGCCAGGGTGGGAGCCCGGCAGGTCTCGACGCGGAGGTCGAGGGGGATTGGTTGCTGGAAAGCGGTCCCGGGGTTTTGATCCTTGAGGGGCGAAACGATTTCGCGTCTGGCAGGATTCGACGATTCAAGAGCGGGGAAGGGCTTGTGAACCTGGAGCCTGTGCGCCGTCCGTTTTCGCTTGGGCCGGTGGAATCGTCGCCTTCGCTCGATCCGGTGGTTTTTGAGGCCCTGGTGGAATGGGACTGGCGCATGCAGGACGGGATTGGGACTCCGCGGGAAGCGAGGACGTATGCGGAGGCGGTGGCTCGGCTTCTGCCCCGGATAGACCGGCTGGTTGACGCCGCGATTGAAGACGGCGGCATGAGTGCTTCAGTGCTACGGGACGCGTGGTCAGCCATGCGGCAGGCGACTGAGGAGGGGGTGGTGGACGAGGGGGTGTGGTTACGACTACACCGGTTCCGACGCGAATTGCTGATTGGGCGTCTACCCTTTGATATCCCGGAATTGCTCTTTGTGAAGCACGTGCCCTCGGTGATGAGCCATCAATTGACCCAGCTCTATGGGTATTGCGCCCGCCCCGGCGGCGGGCTGTTCAGTCTTCGGCAGCCGGGGAGGGAGACGCGGGTTCGGGAGCTGACCCCGGAGGGGCTGCCCGCGGGGAGTTTCCTGACGCCGGAGTTGAGTCACGACGCGGAGCGTCTTTACTTTGCCTATTGTCCTGTGGTTGTGGCGCCTGCGAGTTGGGATTTCGACGATCGGACCGCGCACCTGCGGTATCATCTCTATGAAATGTCGCTGCAAACGGGGGCGATTCGGCAGCTGACGAGTGGGGATACGGACAACTTCTCACCGGTGATTGCGCCGGACGGGGGGATTCTTTACTGCTCGACGCAGCGTGGAGGCTATCACCGGTGTGGGCGTGGGCCTTGTTTTGTGTATACCCTTTCGCGCATGGAGCCGGGTGGAGAGCACCCGCGGGTGATTTCGTTTCACGAGACGCACGAATGGGATCCCTCGATTCTGAACGACGGTCGGGTCATTTACACTCGATGGGACTACGTAGACCGGAATGCGGTGCTCTATCAGCAGCTATGGGTGTCGCATCCAGATGGTGGCAATGCGCGGATCTTCTTCGGCAACAACACCTGGAATCCGACCGGTATTTGGGAGGCGCGTGCGATTCCCGGATCGAATCGGGTCATGGCGACGGCGGGTCCGCATCACGGGATGAGTGCCGGCTCGATCATTCTGGTGGATCCCTCGGTCGGAGTGGATGGAAACGCTCCGCTGCGACGGCTGACACCGGATGTCCGTTTTCCCGAATCGGAGGCGCCTTTGGCCTTTGGGCCGACGGCGTTGGGCTATGACTATGACACACCGGTGACCCAGTATTGGCAGAGTCCGATGTTGGAGCCATGGCGGGTAACAGAGCCCACGGAGGAGGAGTTGCGTTGGCCGGGGAGCTGTTACAAATCGCCGTGGCCACTGACGGAGGAGTTATTCCTGGTCTCGTACAGCTTCGATCGGTTGGTGGGAGAACCGGGGCCGAACATCCCGAACATGTTCGGGATCTACTTTGCGGATGCCCATGGGAACAAGGAGCTGATTTACCGCGATCCTGCGATTTCGAGTCTCTGGGCTCGGCCGCTTCGTATGCGGTCCCGGCCGCCGGCGGTGGTGACGGCCAAGGATGTAGGCATGGGAGACGAGGGCACCTTTTTCGTGAGTGATGTGGCGGAGAGCTGGCCGCGGCTTCCGGAGGATCGGCCGATCGAGGCGCTGCGCATCATTGAGGTTTTGATCAAGACGACACCGCATGCGGACCAGCCGAGGGTTGGCGCGGCGATGGCGGCTCCGGGGAAACAGGTCTTGGGAACGGTGCCGGTGGAGGCGGATGGTTCGGCCTTTTTCCGTGCGCCGGCAGGTGTGCCCATGTTGTTTCAGGCGTTGGATCGGCGGGGGCGTGCGGTTCAATCGATGCGCAGCCTGGTCTACCTTCAGCCTGGGGAGCAGGCGTCGTGTATTGGGTGTCATGAGGATCGGATGGAGCAGCGTGGGCCATCGCCCGATGCGTTGGCGTTACGTCGTGAACCGTCGAGGATCGAGCCGGGACCCGAGGGATCGAAGCCGTTCAGTTTTGTTCGGCTGGTGCAACCGGTTTTGGATCGCCATTGCGTGGAGTGTCATGATGGTCAGGAAGCGGCGCGCCCCGATTTGCGTGGGCTGCCGGAGGGCGGGTTTACGCGCTCCTACCAAGCGTTGGTGGAGCGGGTGTCCTATTCCGCCTGGGGGTTGCCGATGGACAACGGCGAGCCGCTGACGGAGCCGCTTCGATTCGGCGCTTTGGGGAGTCCGCTGCTGCAACATTTACTGGAGCACCACGCCGAACAATCGCGTGGGCTGACCGATGCCGACTGGGCGCGTCTCCATACCTGGATGGACTGTAACGCACTTTTTTATGGGACATTTGACCCGGAGGGGCAGCGGAGGCAGTTGGCGGGGGAGGTCATTGCGGAGGTGGGCGGGCGGATGCGGTGATGCAGGAGGTGGCTGGCTGGTTGGTTGTTTGGACTGGGGAGAAAAGTTGCCCTTGTCGGCAACCACCGATTAAGGTGGGAGCCACGGCGGGGTGAGGAGTGAGGAACTCCGGAGCTTGGGAAAGGGTGCCGGGCTGGATTGGATGGGATTGAATCGATTCGAACGGACTGGAAGCAATCGGGTATGAGTGATGTAGGATGAAAGACGCGCATGGAAAAACAGGAGCGGCCGTAGAAGTTGCCGAACCGTTGGTCCGGATGGAGGGCGTGAGTCGCAAATACGGGCGATTTCGGGCGGTCCAGGATCTCGATCTGAAGGTGTTCCCTGGCGAGGCGATAGGCTTGATCGGTCCCAACGGTGCGGGCAAGACCACGACCTTGCGATTGATGGTGGGGTTGCTTGCGCCGACGGAGGGCAGAATCGAGGTCGCCGGCTATGTGATGCCGTATCAGGCACGCCAGGCGGTTCGGAAGATTGGGTATCTCCCGGAGCGTGCGGCGCTTTACAAGGACATGCGCGTGGAGGAGTACCTCTGGTTTCGGGCACGGCTTTGGGGGGTGGAGCGTTCTCGGGCGCAGGATCGGATTGAGAAACTGGGGGTCGCCTGTGGCATTGATTCGGTGATGGACCGTGTGATCCGTCGTCTCTCCAAAGGAATGGCCCAGCGGGTGGCGTTGGCCGGGGTTCTCGTTCACGACCCTGACCTCCTGATTCTCGACGAGCCGACTTTGGGTCTGGATCCCAACCAGGTGCGTGAGGTCTTGCGGCTCTTGCGAAGGCTCGTACCGCGTAAAACGTTGATCCTCTGCACGCATCAGCTTGGGGAGGTAGAGCGTCTGTGTGACCGGGTGGTCATTCTGAACCACGGCTCGGTTGTTCAGGAGGTCGAGACGCGCACGGGCGGGGTCTGTACGCTTTGGATGGAGGTCGAGTGCGATGAGGCGACCGCGACCAGGCTGCTGGATGGGATGGAGGCGGTAGTTTCGTTTCGGTGCAGTCCGCACCCGACGCGCAGCAGCGTGACGAATCTGGAGATCCAGGCCGGTGATGGGACTGAGGATATCCGGGCTGAGCTGGGGCGTTTGTTTGTGCGCAACGGGATCATGGTGACCGCGCTGAGCGGTGTTCGCCAGCAGTTGGAGGATATCTTCCACCGGCTGACGCACTCCTCGGGTTTGATAGAGGAGGAGTCGTTTGGGGATGGATTGGCGGAGGAGGAGGACCTGCTGTGAACCGTTTGGTTGCACTCTTGAAGAAGGAATGGATCGTGCAGTTCTACTCCGGGGGCACGCTTTTTCTGTTTCTCTTTTTCTATGGTCTCTGTGGGCTGACCTTTTGGACGGCCTCGGTCGAGGTGGTGCGTGCTCCGAATGCGGAACCGCTGGCGATGCGGTTTTTCACCAGCGAACTCTTCTGGCTCAACCTCTTTCTGGTTTGCCCGCTGCTAACAATGCGCGGATTCGCTGAGGAATGGCGCAGCGGCTCCTATGAGGGGCTTTTGACGACGCCGGTGCGTGAGAGCGAGCTGGTTGTCTCGAAGTATCTGGTCACCTTGACGCTTTTCATTTTGATGTGGGTCCCCACGCTCTTTTTTTTCTGGACCTGGAAAGAGGTGACGGGGCAGCCGACCGCATGGGGTGCGTTATTGGGCGGCTATTTCGGCGTGGCCTGCCTGGGTGGGGTCCTGATTTCGGTGGGGACCTTTTGCTCGGCGCTTTCTTCGCACCCCTTGGCCTCCGCGATGCTGAGCCTGGCATTGGAGGGCAGCTGGATCGCCTTTTCAATGGTGGCTCGGTGGATGCCCGAATTGAGACTGAGTCGTTGGTCCTCCTACGGGGCTCCTGATTCGGTCATGCAGCGATTTGCCTCGGGTCTGATCGACTTTCAGATGCTGGTGGGAGCGGGGACGGTGGCGCTCGCCTTTTTGTGGCTGGCAACAGGGGTATTGCATATCAGGAGGTGGCGATGAATCCGCGAAGAAAGAGGGGGCGCTCTTCGCGTGCGCGATTCCGGCGGCCTTTGGGGACGGTCCTTGTCGGCGGGGTACTGATCGCGGCCTGCCTGATCGGCGCGAACCTGCTTGCAACGCGGTTTCCGAAGCGATGGGCTTTGCCGATGGGGACCGCATCGACGTTGGCCCCCAAGACGATCCGGGTGCTCGAGGGGCTGGAGCGTCCTGTGCAGGTGACGGTGGTGGCGCGATCGGGTTGGCCTTATTTGCGTAACCTTCAGAACCTATTGGACCAGGTGCGTTTTCGCAGTCGCTGGGTACGCATCGACTGGGTGGATCCCTGGTTGGAACCGGCGCGAGCGGCGGCGGTCGCCTCGAAGTATCAGTTGCGCGAGCAGGCGGTTGGGATGGTCGTCCAAGCGGGTGACCGCTTGTATCGGGTGGATGAATTCGCCATGCAGCGCGCAGAGGGTGCGGAGGTATCGATGTTTGACGGGGAATCGGCCTTGCTTTCCGGCCTCGTGACGGTGACCTCGCCGAGTACTCCGCGGGTGGGATTCATTGTGGGGCATGAGGAGTATTCGCCGCATGAATATGAACCGGGGCGTGGGCTCTCGGACTTTTCCCGCGCGTTATTACGGCAAGGACTCGAGGTTGAGCGTGGGGAGGCGATCCCGATGTTGGCGGAGGGCACCCGCCCACCTGATGTCCTGGTGATTGCGGGGCCTCGAAAGGAATGGGCGAAGGTGGAGCTGGATCTGTTGCGGCAATTCCTGAGAGGAGGCGGACGGATCCTGTTGATGCTCGATCCAGGCGTGACAACCGGCTTCGCGGAGTGGCTGCTTGAATGGGGGATCTTTGTCGGCGGCAATGCGTTGCATCCGCTATCGGGGACCTGGGCGCAGAACCTTGATCTCTCACCCCTGGTACACGTGCGGCTCTACCCCAATCACCCGGTCACTGCTTCGCTCAACGGGATTCAAACGACCTTTTTCGGTGTGCGCTCAGTGTTCCCCATGGATGGGAGTACCGATCGGGGGTCTGAAAACGTTGTGCGCTGGTCCGCTCTGATCCAGCCGATGCTGATCCATGATTTTGAGGAATTCGAGGAGGGGTTTGACGTCGCCGCAACCCCGCTGGAAAACCGCTGTTTCGCCGTCTCGTTTCAGGGTGGGGCGGAGGACGATTTGGGGGTGGACTTGGGCAAGGCCCGCCGAATGGTGGTGGTTGGAGACAGCGATTTCCTCGTCAACGGCCGACTCTCCGGCGGCAATCTGGATTTGGGTCTTCACATGGTCAATTGGCTTCTGGGTAGGGAATTCCTGTTGCAGCGAGGACCCGAGGACAAGACCCCGCTGCCTCCGCCGCTGGATCGGGATCAACGTCTGCGGCTCTTGACCAAGGGGTTGGTGATGCCGACGGTGGTTTTGGCCCTGCTCGGGATGATCATTGGCCTGTTTCGCCGGTAAAGCACCATGAGTCGAAGTGGCAATATCCTCCTGTTTCTCCTGGCCGTGGCGCTGTTTGGTGCCTTTTTCTGGTTGGATTCGGGTTTTGAGGCGCGCGAAGAGCCGACTCGGACCCGACTGTTGCCGGATTTTGTGCAGGAGGAGATTCAGGGGATCGAGGTACGGGTCGAGGATCGGTTGTTACGGTTCCAGCGATACGGTGGCCGGGAATGGCGGGTATCTGGTACGGGACTTCCCACACGGGTACTTGCCGATGCGGCTCGGATGGACCGGCTCATGGATGGTCTGGAGTTTGCCCAGGCCGATCCGGGGCCGGGTGCGATGCAAGCCGAACAGGCGATCAGCGTTTCCTCGATCGGCCTGCGCATGGAGGGGCTCACCGGGTCCCGTGAATTTACACTGGAGCTTCACAGGCTCCTGGATGGGTCTGAGGCCGTCTATCTGACCGACGGTCACACGGTTCGCGGTTGGCTTCGCGATCCCGAACCGGCCAATCTCTTGATGGGAGAGGTGGAAGCCTGGATGGATCCGCGTCTGTTGCCGGTTGATCCAGTACGGGTGGTCCGGTTTGGGCTTGAAAACCAGGAAGGTCGCGCCGAGTTGGCGATTCGAGGGCGTGAGTGGCGTTACATTCAGCCGGTGATTGCGCGCGCGCGACAGGAACATGTGGCTGCATTTCTGGAACGTCTATCGGAGCTGAAGGCACCTGAAACCGGAATGTCCGGCACTTCGGCTCCTCGCGGTGCGGGGGGCGGGACACTCCTTTTCAGGGCGTTGCTATGGACGGATGCCTTTTCCGGCGCGCGTGAGCTGCATGTCTATGAGAGTCCAGGCGGTGAGGTCTGGGGGGACTACGACAACGGCCGGCGGCGTGTGCGATTCCCGGATGGGTTACCGGATGAATTGCGGACAGACCCGATGAGCTTTGTCCCTGAGCATCTTGTTCAGTTCCAGAGTGCGGCGGTCTTGGGCATCCAGTTCCGCTCGGCCGAGGGGGGATGGCTGGTACAGCGTGCGACTCCGGACGCGGCATGGCGGGTGGAAAGTCCCTATCAGGCGCCTGCCGAGATGGAGGTGGTACGGGATATCCTCGATGTCATGGGCCGTTTGAAGGTGATGCGCGTGATCGGCAGCCGGAGCAATCCCCAGGCAGCGGAGGAGAACTCGAGGCCCGGACATATCATGATCCGACTGATGTTTGCCCACAAGCAGGCCTGGGATGCGATCGGCGGGGCGCCTGCGGAGCCGACGTTGGATATCGAGCTGGAGCGGTTGCAGCCGGATGGCCTGGTGGGAGCACGTCAGGATGAGGGGGTGTTGTACGCACTCGACTCCGATTTGGTCGATGACTTGGGGTGGCCCTCTGAATTGTTACGGGAGCGATTGGTGCATGGTGCAGCGATCGAGGCCTTTTCCGCCCTGCATGTGCGTCGTGAAGACAAGCGTTTGGATTGGCAAGAGGGGGATTCGTCAGCGGCATGGGTCACTCCCTGGCTGCAGTTCCTCACGGAAGTCCGTGCGGTGCGATACCTCGGCCGTGATCCGCAGCGGGTTTCGGAGTATGGCTTGAACCAACCGGAGCTTGAAATTGACTGGACCCTCCGCCTGGAAGACGCGGTGATCACGCATCGGTTGGTGTTTTCGGGACTCAATGCCGCTCCCCTTTACGGAATGCTGGACGAGTCGGGATGGGTATTTGAGCTCGACCCGGACGAGGCACAGGCCCTGCGTTTGCTGATCCAACAGTTTCCAAGTCAAGCCAAGGAGTAGGTAGAGCTTGTCGGAAAAGGCGCGCTCGATCCGGCGTCGCATGCGTCGTCTCCAGGCTGTGGTTGCCGATCGGTCGGATCGGGGTCGGATTCGGGGTCGGGGGCGGTAGTTGTAACGGTGGAGTGGACGACCGCGCCCCAGGGATCCTCGCCGAAGCAGGTTTCTCAACGATAGCGATTTCGATTCATTCGATTCCACATCTGTTTGCACCCGTAGTTAATTGTAACGTTCCCCTTTTCAACCCGTATCCTCTTTGGTATTGAAGGGGACGTAATCTTTGCTCATCCAATTTAGGAGTTATGATGAACCACCCTTTTTTGCTCAAACTGTGGTTGGTGCTTTGTGTTGCTATGGGGGGCTGGCTCTTGGATATCGCAAGCGCGCGTGCTTATGAGGTCGTGCGGTTGACGGACAATGCCATAGAGGAGCGCGGACTCGAGGCACGGTATGGACGTGCGGCATGGCAGGCGCGAAGCAGTCCGAATGGGACTTATGAAATCGTCTATTGGCCGGGGTCCGGAGATCCGGTGACGCTCTCTGACAACGATGTTCAGGACCTGAATCCACGGATTTCCCAGGGGGGTGTGGTGTGGTATGCGCCGACCGGGGTGAATGATACGGAAGAGATCTGGGTTTACCCGGGACCGCAGGACGCGGCCGACGTAGTGACTTCGAATGCTTGGCACGACCGGTTGCCGCGAACGGGTGGTGGATGGCTGACCTGGCAGGGGCAATCCGGGGCTGGTGGCACGTGGGAGATCTATCTCCAACGGAATGGTGCTGTGGAACAGGTGACGGCGAACGACTACGATGATGAGACGCCTGTGACCGACGGGAGTCTGGTCGCCTGGGTGGGGCATCCGTCCGAACAGGGGAGCCAGATTTATCTGTTGGCCGGCTCTGAGATTCGGTCGCTGTCGAGTCCCGACTGGGAGAGTCGCAATCCGGTCATCCACGACGGCTGGGTGGCGTGGGAAGCCACCAGCGGCGGGAATACCACCAGCGAGGTCTTCCTCTGGAACGGCGATTCCGTGGAACAGGTGACCTCCAATTCGGTCTTTGACGGTGCGCCTTCGCTGTGGCGTCCCCGTTTTGGGTGGGAGGCGGACCACCTCCAGGTCGGTTTTCCGCCGGAAATACGTGTGCGGGATATGGATTCGGAGGTCTCCTTCGAAACGGCGAACACGCTGTCCGACTACAACCCGGTGGTCGGGCCTGAAACGGTAGCCTGGTTGGCGTACGTAGGGCCGAACCTATTCCAATTTCCGACATCCGAAGTCCAGATTTGGGATGGTTCGACAACGGTGCGGGTGACGGACAACGGGTACAACGAGCGCGGTCTCACAGGGGATGAGTACATCCTGGGCTGGCTGGGCGAGGCGGGGCCTTCCTACTCGAGCGAGGTCTTTGTTTCGGTTTTGAAGCCGTTTTACACGCCACAGCCGATTGTCTTGACGGCGTATGCGGATCGGCTGGAATGGACCAGTGCGGCGGGGCGTGTCTACGCGGTGGAGCGGAAAGCGAGCTGGGGGGAGTCCTGGTCGGAGGTGGCGCGAGTGGCGGCGGACGGCGCGACTGCCGAGTGGGGAGTGAGCACGGAGGTGCTTGGGCAGGCCGCGTTCTTCCGGGTTGTGGATGTGACGGACTGAGTCAGACCCAAAAAGCCAGCGGCTGTCCGAAAACCGAATTGAGCCACCACGCAAGGTCGCCGGGACCGGATGGGGAGGACTCCCGCAGAGATCGCAGAGGGCGCAGAGGTGTATTGGGAG